>NZ_CP072348.1:1160000-1460000 GCF_018127925.1 Prevotella melaninogenica
CATTACCTGATGGCAACTGAAGAGAGGGGTTGCGCTCGTTATGGCACTTAAGCCGACACCTCACGGCACGAGCTGACGACAACCATGCAGCACCTTCACAGAGACCCCGAAGGGCGTCATTATCTCTAAATCCTTCCTCTGCAATTCAAGCCCGGGTAAGGTTCCTCGCGTATCATCGAATTAAACCACATGTTCCTCCGCTTGTGCGGGCCCCCGTCAATTCCTTTGAGTTTCACCGTTGCCGGCGTACTCCCCAGGTGGGATGCTTAATGCTTTCGCTTAGCCGCTGATACCAGGTACCAACAGCGGGCATCCATCGTTTACTGTGCGGACTACCAGGGTATCTAATCCTGTTTGATACCCGCACCTTCGAGCTTAAGCGTCAGTTGCGCTCCCGTCAGCTGCCTTCGCAATCGGAGTTCTTCGTCATATCTAAGCATTTCACCGCTACACGACGAATTCCGCCAACGTTGTGCGTACTCAAGGAAACCAGTATGCGCTGCAAGTCAGACGTTGAGCGTCTACATTTCACAACACACTTAATATCCAGCCTACGCTCCCTTTAAACCCAATAAATCCGGATAACGCCTGGACCTTCCGTATTACCGCGGCTGCTGGCACGGAATTAGCCGGTCCTTATTCGTATGGTACCTGCAAATAGGGACACGTCCCTAACTTTATCCCCATACAAAAGCAGTTTACAACCCATAGGGCCGTCATCCTGCACGCTACTTGGCTGGTTCAGACTTCCGTCCATTGACCAATATTCCTCACTGCTGCCTCCCGTAGGAGTTTGGACCGTGTCTCAGTTCCAATGTGGGGGACCTTCCTCTCAGAACCCCTACTGATCGTCGCCTTGGTGGGCCGTTACCCCGCCAACAAGCTAATCAGACGCATCCCCATCCATTACCGATAAATCTTTACTTCAAATCTGATGCCGTCATCGAAGACTATGCGGTATTAGTCTGCCTTTCGGCAGGTTATCCCACAGTAATGGGAAGGTTGGATACGCGTTACTCACCCGTGCGCCGGTCGACGTCCAAAGAGTGCAAGCACTCAATGCCGTTTCCCCTCGACTTGCATGTGTTAAGCCTGTAGCTAGCGTTCATCCTGAGCCAGGATCAAACTCTCCATTGTAAAATATGTGTTGGTGATAAGTGATAGGTGATAAGTGATAATGAATACCACGTTAACCCAAGCACTCCACCGAGTAATCTCTGTTTCAGAACGCTTATCCTAAAAGTATCAAGTAAAAAGCACCTTTTCTTTTGTTCCTTTAGTTTTGAGGCGGTGCCTCAAAAGTAAGGACAACGAATTGATCGGTTCGTTTCTTTTACCCATCCATTTGATATAAAACCAAACAGACGCTTCTTGTACTACTTCTCTGTTTATGTAAATCTTTTCAAAGAACTCTTTCTTAAATGCTTTAAGTAACTTGCCAGGCGGCTTGTTTTGTAAAGCGAGTGCAAAGGTATACAGAAATTCCGTTCCCACCAAATGTTTTGAAGAATATTTTTCAAAAAACTTAAAAATCACCCAAAGCCTTGACACAAATCAACCAAAACAACACCCAAAACACATCTACCGCACCCCAGGAAGCCATAAAAACAAAAATAGCGCTTAAAAAGCCACAAAACAAGAAATAGCCCTTTAAACGCAAAATCGAAAACAAAGGAAATTTCAATTTTAGCAAAAAAAAACAAACACCTATAATAGAACAAAACTATATATTAATGCCACCAAAGCAGGCGCGCCCTGCTTTAAAATAATAGCTGGACTACTTGTAAAACCGCCATAAATAGCCACCAATGCTACATACGTCAAAAGACAACGCGCCCAAAACAAATCATTCGTTACCCAAACAGCTATTAAAATCAGCACTGCCAATAAAAGGTTATAGACACCTTGATTTTTAAATAACGTAGATACAGATGGGCGACTTAATTCCTCCACATCCATATTAAAAGTACGCGCAGTTGTTCTCGATTTAGTAAATATCGTTTCAAGACACATTATATATATGTGCTCGACAGCTACCAATGTAGCTAAAATCATAAAAGTAATATCCATACACAAAACATATATACTATAATAAAGGACAAAATCTGCACCTTGTCAATACAGTATAGACAAGATACAGATTTATATTTATCAACGTTTTCTATTCTATCAATGCAGCAAATACCACAATGCTTCTCCGAGACCCTTTCCACAGAAATAAATCATATATACGGAAAACACAGCCAAAATCCAACTATACCTCCGTGGACATCGCTGGAGAATCAAGGACAGAACGTCATTATTCATAATCAGATTACTTTGTAGCCTTAGCCTCTGGAGCCTCACCAATGAGATCCATGAACTGATCAAGCTTTGGAGTAATGATAATCTGTGTACGACGGTTACGCTGCTTACCCAACTCAGTATCGTTAGTAGCAAGTGGATTATACTCACCACGACCACCAGCTGTCAAACGCTTAGGATTTACACCAAAGCGATCCTGCAGATACTGCGCAACAGATGCTGCACGGAGACAAGAGAGATCCCAGTTATTACGGATATTCTTCATCTTGTCTGCAGATGTATTGATAGGCACGTTATCAGTGTTACCCTCAATCAACACATCATAATCCTTGTAATCAGTGATAATCTTAGCAATCTTGCTCAATGTCTGCTCAGCGCGATCATTCACCTCATAAGAACCACTCTTATAAAGCATGTTATCAGCCAAAGAGATATAAACAACACCCTTCAGAACCTGTACGTCAACCTCCTTCAATTCCTCACGGCTCAAAGAACGAGTAAGATTGTTTGTCAACACCATGTTCAATGAGTCACTCTTAGACTTCACCTCAACCAAGTGACGAATATACTGATTACTCTCGTTAATCTGGTCAACAAGTTTAGAGATATTGATATTGTTTGAGTTGGCATTTCTCAAACTATTATCAAGACTACCCTGCAATGCAGCAGCACTCTCTCTTGCCTGAGCCAACTGATCCTCCAAGCTCTTGATACGTGCGTTATTAGCAGCAATCGTTTCCTTAGCATTCTGATAATCTGCCGTCAACTGATTATTCTCTGTACGACAATTCTCCAAATCCTTCTTGCTGGCACAACTGCTAAATGCAAGTGTACCCAACGCTAAAGCTACGATAAAAAGACTCTTTTTCATATTTACTATTTTATTTTGGTTATTATTCTACTTGTAATAGATTCTTCCTAACATAACGTAAAAAGAAGTCAGTTCTACTGTTTTGAAACCCGCTCACATTATTATATAAAAACGACGCAAACAGGTACACAAAACTAACCTCATTTCACAGAATGCGGTATATCTATTGCAAAGATATTATAAAGACGTGTAAAACAAATAGTAGTATAACGAGTTTAGACATTTTTAACCTGAAACTTACAATTAATGGAACTTTTTGATGAAAATATACAGAATAAACAATTGGAAGATACAATAACCGAGAGACAGGTTCTTCGAGCAAGAAAGAACATAGGAACATAGGAAAAATGTTTGTATATACGGTGGATGCTCTCGCCCACAATGCGGAAGAGGCAAAGAGAAAGGATCAACTCCGAAGCGCAGACCCCATCCTGTTTTTCCAATGACAGGCGAGATAACAGGTGACCGATACCAAACTTGCCAAAAAGAAGAAAGAAATAAATCATCACTCTTTCGAGTTTTAACACTCAAAAGTTTGGATAACTCACTTATTTTCTCTATTTTTGCTTCCATAACAGTTTTGCTGTTTTGTCTTTAAAATCAGTTGTTTGGCGATTACTAATTTACAAAGAAAATTCGACAAATTGTTATGTTTCTATCTATATTTATTGGGGTGGAAAACTTTAGTTTATAAGATTACGTTTATTAGAGATGAAACTATTTGTAATAAGACTATTATATTCTCTATATTGTGTAGAAAGATGGAGTTATCGTATTCCGATACGAATACTTGGACCTTTTATCAACCGTGTGTGCAAACGGCTATATTTTTGGAATCCATTTGGCTATATTCAGAAAAATAATCCAACGTTAGAGCACTATATAAAAAATGTGTATAAAACAATGGAAGTCGTTTTTTATGATATAAATATAGGAATAGGTATTACGCGTGCAGAAGGAACATTAGCTTTTATGTTTGTTCCTTATGAAATGCTTATTCTATCAGTTTTCAAGAAATTTAGAATACTTCCTATTCAGAATTCCCATTTCCATATATCTCTTATAATCACTTGTGTTCTCTCCTTACTGTTTACCTACTTCTTGACCGAAAAAAATGAGGAATATATAGACTATTTCCAGAAATTTGAAAGTCATAAGAATAATGCAGTTTGGCATGCCATTTCTTCTATATTTTTCATTGGCGCAGTTTGCGCTGGTATAATCTTTATTATGTGGTGGAATGAAAACTAAAGCAGAATCTGAAAATATGAAGAAATTATATTTTATCTCAACAGCGGCTTTTGTTAGGTTCTTCCGTTAAATGCGTGGATGCTTTTCATATTGCTTTAGTGGAAGAACCGAAGTTACTTATTAAACAGAAATATAGCTAAGACCGTCAACTTTCTATTCTTTTATCATCCTCTGAAACTGAAAACCTTTTCATTTTAAGACTTCGAAAATCTGTAGACAAGAATTTGAAAAATCATTACACAATTCCGAATAAAACATCTATAAATAACGGCAAAAACGTATACACGGAGCAGGTTTGTAACCATAAGGAAATCAATTGGTTATAAAGTAGAAAAGTGAAAGGTGCTTAATTGGACTTCAAAAGGGCGTTAGTTAGCCTTCAAAAGAGCATCTTTCGCAAGTCAATTAGCCGTCTTTTAGAGCATAAAAGAGCATATATTGATTTTGATCTGATTAAAAATAGTTTACAAACATCGGTCAATAAGAGCATAAACTGCTTGTAGGCGGCGGATAGATATAGTATCAATTTGCATTTTATCTTGTAGCTTATCCCCAGTGAATAACCATCTAATTTGGGATAGTCATACTAAGCAGGTGTATAAGTCTTATACTATTTTCAATTTATACATTTAACGGAAGAACCAATTATTTTCATGAAAAGAAATTCAAGACAACAAATACAACTTCCGTAGGATAAGACTGACAAAACCGAGTCTGATTATTTATAATACCTAAGAAGACTAAAAAACACTGGACAAAAAGGCAGTATATCCAAAGAATATCGTATCTTTGCAAACAGAAGTAACACCAAATTTTATATAAAGACTATGATTCTTTTCTTCAGAACTCAGTCCAAAAGCGTGATTGCCACGGAAGTCAATCATGCATTATCCGACGCGGAAATCAACGAACTTTGTTGGCTCTATGGCGATGCCACCTACTTGCAGAACGAAGAAACGCTGCAGGGTTACTACGTGGGACCACGCCGTGAGATGATTACTCCTTGGAGTACGAATGCCGTCGAGATTACTCAAAACATGAGTCTTGACGGCATTTTGCGTATAGAGGAGTACTTCCCTGTAAGCAGTAAAGAGGCTGAACACGACCCGATGTTGCAACGTATGTATGACGGTCTGGACCAGACCATCTTCACCGTCAACCACGAGCCTGAGCCTATCAAACGTGTGGAGGACTTGGAGAAGTTCAATGAAGAGGAAGGCTTAGCACTCTCACCAGAGGAGATGGAATATCTACATAAGATAGAGAAACAGAATGGCCGACCACTCACCGACTCTGAAATCTTCGGTTTCGCACAGATTAACTCTGAGCATTGCCGCCATAAGATTTTCGGTGGAGAGTTCGTCATTGATGGTAAGGTGATGGAGAGCAGTCTTTTCAGCCTCATCAAGAAGACTACAAAAGAGAATCCAGGTAAGATTCTTTCAGCTTATAAAGATAACGTAGCTTTCGCACAAGGTCCAGAGATAGAGCAGTTTGCACCAGCAAACCAAAGCACATCCGACTATTTCCGAGTAAAGCCTATTGAGAGTGTTATCTCTCTGAAAGCCGAGACCCACAACTTCCCTACTACCGTTGAGCCATTCAATGGAGCAGCAACAGGTACGGGTGGTGAGATACGTGACCGTATGGGCGGTGGCGTTGGTTCATGGCCAATTGCAGGAACAGCAGTATATATGACCGCTTACCCTCGTCTGACAGAAGACGACGGTACAACTCCAGCCCTTCGCGATTGGGAAGACATCCTTCCTGTCCGTCAGTGGCTCTATCAGACTCCAGAGCAGATTCTTATCAAGGCATCTAACGGTGCAAGTGATTTCGGTAATAAGTTTGGTCAACCGCTGATTACTGGCTCACTGCTCACATTTGAGCATCAAGAGAATGGTGAGAAGTATGCTTACGACAAGGTGATTATGCTTGCTGGTGGTGTAGGTTATGGTGCTAAGCGTGACTGTCTGAAGGGTGAGCCACAAGCTGGCAACAAGGTAGTTGTTGTTGGTGGCGATAACTACCGCATCGGACTTGGTGGTGGTTCTGTCTCATCAGTTGATACGGGTCGTTATTCAAATGGTATTGAGTTGAATGCCATACAGCGTGCTAACCCAGAGATGCAGAAACGTGCCTATAATCTCGTACGTGCATTGGTAGAAGAGGACAACAACCCAGTTGTTTCCATTCACGACCACGGTTCTGCTGGACACCTAAATTGTTTGAGTGAGCTTGTTGAAGAATGTGGTGGTAAGATTGATATGACACAGTTACCAATCGGTGATAAGACACTGAGTGCCAAGGAAATCATTGCCAACGAGTCACAAGAGCGCATGGGCTTGCTCATCGACGAAAAGCACCTCGACCACGTGAAAAAGATTGCCGAGCGTGAGCGTGCACCAATGTATGTTGTTGGTGAGACCACTGGTGATGCCCACTTTTCATTTGTACAAGGCGATGGCGTGAAACCATTCGACTTAGACGTAGCACAAATGTTCGGTCATTCTCCAAAGACAATCATGAAAGATGAGACCGTTGAGCGCAAATATGAGAATGTTTCTTATAGTATAAATAAGGTGGAGGAATACCTCCAGCGTGTGCTTCAGTTAGAAGCTGTGGCATGTAAAGACTGGTTGACCAATAAGGTTGACCGCTCTGTTACAGGTAAGGTTGCCCGTCAGCAATGTCAGGGTGAGATTCAGTTGCCACTCTCTGACTGTGGTGTTGTAGCCTTAGACTATCGTGGTCATAAAGGTATCGCAACCGCACTCGGTCACGCTCCACAAGCAGGACTCGCATCACCAGAGGCAGGCTCTGTTCTTTCAGTAGCCGAGTCATTAACCAACATCGTGTGGGCACCATTGGCAGACGGCATGGATAGCTTAAGTCTTTCAGCCAACTGGATGTGGCCTTGTCGCTCACAGAAGGGTGAAGACGCACGTCTTTATAGTGCGGTTAAGGCACTATCAGACTTCTGCTGCGCTATCGGTGTGAACGTTCCAACTGGTAAGGATTCACTTTCTCTGACCCAGCAATATCCTAATGGAGATAAGATTATCTCTCCGGGAACCGTCATTGTTACCAGTGGGGGTGAAGTGAGCGATGTTCGTCAGGTGGTTTCTCCAGTACTTGTGAATGATAAGAACACACGCCTCTATCATATCGACTTCAGTTTTGACGAGCAGCGTTTAGGTGGTTCAGCCTTTGCACAGAGCCTCGGGAAGATTGGCAGTGACGTTCCAACCGTGAAAGAACCACAGTATTTCTGCGACTGTTTCGATGCTGTACAGGAGATGATTCGCCGTGGATGGATACTCGCTGGACACGACATTTCAGCAGGTGGTTTGATTACAACATTGCTTGAGATGACCTTTGCCAACGCTAAAGGTGGTCTTAACATCAACCTCCACGACATCAAGGGCGACGATGTTATCAAGAAGCTTTTTGCAGAGAATCCGGGTGTAGTTATTCAGGTTGCTGATGAACATAAGGAAGAAGTCAAAGAGTTCTTGACAGAGAACTGCATCGGCTTTGCCCGTATCGGTACACCAAGTCCAGATAAACGCACGCTCAGTATCGCTGATGGTGATTGGAAGGTAGCGTTCGATATTGATGCAATGCGCGAAACATGGTATAAGACATCTTACCTTCTCGACCGCAAGCAGAGTATGAACGGCATGGCAAAGAAGCGTGTTCAGAACTATAAGAAGCAGCCAATCGAGATGAAGTTTAATTCTGACTTCACTGGTACTCTCCAGCAGTACGGTCTCGATGCAGACCGTTGGAAGACTTCAACACCTAACACTCAGCATCCAACACCAAAGGCAGCTATTATCCGTGAGAAGGGTACCAATGGTGAGCGTGAGATGGCTTACGCACTCTATTTGGCAGGCTTCGAGGTGAAGGACGTTATGATGACCGACCTTATCACAGGTCGTGAGAGCTTGGAAGAGGTAAACATGATTGTCTTCTGCGGTGGTTTCTCTAACTCTGACGTACTCGGTTCTGCAAAGGGATGGGCTGGTGCTTTCCTCTATAATCCAAAGGCTAAGCAGGCACTCGACCGCTTCTATACACGCGAAGATACACTATCATTGGGTATCTGTAACGGTTGTCAGTTGATGGTTGAGTTGAACCTTATCAACCCAGAGCACAAGCATCGTGCTCACCTCTGCCACAATACCAGCAAGAAGTTTGAGAGTTCATTCTTGAACTTGACCATTCCACAGAACGATAGTGTAATGTTCGGTTCTTTGAGCGGTAACAAACTCGGTATCTGGGTAGCACACGGCGAAGGTCGTTTCTATCTGCCAGAGGCTGAAGATAAGTATAATATCATCGCTAAATACAACTACGCTGAATATCCTGGTAACCCTAACGGCTCTGACTACAATGTAGCAGGTATCTGCTCTGCAGACGGTCGTCACCTTGCAATGATGCCACACTTAGAGCGTGCTATCTTCCCATGGCAGCAGGCTTACTATCCACGTGAGCGTCGTCAGGAAGAGGTTACACCATGGATTGAGGCATTTGTAAATGCTCGCAAGTGGGTTGAAAGCAAATTGTAAAGTTTACCTCTCCCCTATTGAAGGTGTAATAGATTAGCACACCTTTATATATAGACTACACTGAGAAACGCCCTCATCTGAGTAATATTACCTAATAGGTATATGTGAACAGATGGGGGCGTCCGTAGCTCTCAAACATTGATTTCACTATAAATAACAAGACACAGTGGACAAAGATAACATTTCATCAACACCAAACACTCAACACCCATCACCCAAAGGCTTCTACTGGGAAGCTTTCAAAACCTTCTTTAAGATTGGAGCCTTCACACTTGGCGGTGGCTATGCTATGATTTCAATTATCCAAAATGAAGTCGTAGTGAAGAGAAAGTGGATTCCAGAAGACCAGTTTGTTGACCTGATAGCTGTTGCACAAAGCTGTCCTGGTGTCCTTGCTGCAAACATCAGTGTCTTTGTAGGATATAAGATGCGAAAGACACCGGGTGCACTCGTCACTTGTTTAGGTGCTATCCTCCCCTCATTCCTCATCATTCTTTGTATAGCTCTCTTCTTCCATCAGTTTATGGACATCCCATGGGTAGCAGCAATGTTCCGCGGAATACGCCCTGCAGTGGTTGCCTTGATAGCTGTACCAACCTTCACATTGGCTAAAAGTGCTAAAATATCATTGGCAAACTGTTGGATTCCTATTGTCACCGCCATTGCCATTTGGCTGTTAGGTGTCAATCCTGTTTACGCCATTCTTGCTGCAGGATTAGGTGGATTCCTTTATGGGAAGTTTATTAAACCAACGGAGTAAAACCTCCCCCAACCCCTCCAAAGGAGGGGAGAGCCTAACGGGATATACTTCGCAAAAGAAATATCGAATGGAATATCAAACGGAGCATCCGAAGGAGGGGAGAGCCTAATGGGATTATACTTTGCAAAAGAAATATCGAACGGAACTTGCGAAGAATTAAATAGCCTAATGGGATAATTTTGAAAAGAACAGCACACTAAAAACAGACTAATAACAGAAATAACAATATGATATTCTTAGAACTTTTCTACACATTCTTTATCATCGGACTCTTTGGATTCGGTGGAGGATATGGAATGTTATCACTGATACAAACAGAAACGGTTGTGAACCATCATTGGCTTAGCTCTGCAGAGTTTACCAACATTGTTGCTGTATCACAGATGACGCCCGGACCTATTGGTATCAACTCTGCTACCTATTGCGGTTATACAGCTGTACATAATGCAGGCTTTGGCGCAGGAATGGCAGTATTGGGTAGTCTCACCGCGACCATAGCCCTTGTACTCCCCTCGTTGATAATAATGATTCTTATCAGTAAAATGTTCCTCAAGTATATGAACACACCTGTTGTGCAGTCAGTCTTTGCAGGTCTACGCCCAGTAGTAGTGGGTCTATTAGCAGCTGCCACCTTATTATTATGTAATACTGAGAACTTTTCTGCACCAAGTATTAACCCTTGGCAGTTTTGGATTAGCTTGTTCCTCTTTGCTGCAACCTTTATTGGTACGATGTGGTTGAAGATAAACCCTATCCGCATGATATGTTATGCTGCCTTTGCAGGACTGATACTGCTTTATTAAGAAAGACCTCATTCACTGGTCTTCTCCCACAGAAAGGGGAGTGTTTACCCATCTTTCGCCATTGTGTTGTTGCCCAACACACATTGTGTTGTTACTGAGCACCAATCGTGCGGAGCCCTAACGAGGGTGTGTCAAAATGCAAATTAATAACTTGACAACTTTCAAACTATAAGTGTTTTTTTCTTAAAGCAAAGAAAAGACCATTTCTTTACTCAAAATAGAGTACAGAAATGGTCTTTTTAAAGAATTGTTTCAAACTGTAAGATTATCAAAATGGAATTTACATTTTGACACACCCTCAGTAGTTAGAGAGATACCACCAGCTCAACGGGAACTTACTAACCAAAGGGAGGGATAGTGTTATTTTTTCTTTATTTTCCTTGCCTATTCCATTTTATCTTCTTACCTTTGCCGCCGTGAAACAGTTAGCAATGACATATCAAGTGAACGAAGTACTGCAAAGAATTATTCGATTCTTTGCATCTTTTTGCACTTTATCTTTGGTCAATCCAAATAATTTGCTAACACACACACACACACACACACACACACACATTCGCACCTAGCGTCTAATAACACATTTTTTCTTCTCGCATACGCGCGCGCGAAGCGTGCCGTAACCCCTGTAAACAAAGGACTTTCAAGAGTTTCCTTTGTTCGCTTTTTTATGCCCTTTTGTGAACTCTGTTTAGAGCAAAATAAGAACGAAATGACAACTATTTTAATCAATGAAGTAATGAGAAAAAGGCAAGCACAGAAGAGTTACTCTGCACCAACGTGCATGATAATTCAAGTAAGCGAAACTAGTTATTTGATGGACACATCTATGCCTGGTCAGCACAAGAAAGCAAATCATGGTACTGGACCGTCCAGTGCAAAAGAAGCCCAAGCATGGCTAGACAGCGATGAAGAAACATCAGATAACTCCGCTTGGGAAGACTAACAGAAAGTTATAAACAAAAATCACAAACAAACAAAGTAATAATGAAAACAAGACAATACTTTAAAAGCCACCTATTCTCTCTTGCAGCACTTTTCAGTATGTCACTGGTAGCTATCTCATGTGTCAGCGAAGACCTCGTGCAGAATAGTAAGGATGGAGAGAACGATAAAGGTTTTGCGACTTTCGTTGCAGACGTACCAACGCAAACTCGTACCTCAATCGATTACGCAACCGGTAATTTCTATTGGGAAGAGGGCGACAAGATATACGTAAAAGATGACGACGGCACGATACAAGTTAGTAACTCCGTAGATGCAGCCCACGCACATTCCTCCTCATTTCGATTTAGAGTGCCTGGAAAATTTAAGAATAGTCCAACTTATAAAGTTTATTATCTAGGTAAAGATGGAAGTAATAATCAGGTAACTATTCCAACAGCACAGACTCAAACAACGCCGAACTCAACCAAACATCTTGGCGATTCAGGTGACTATGGTACAGCTACTGCAACAGGTACTTTAGGAGGTAGCATTTTTAGCTTCGAGTTAGAGCATCAAGCAACTTACCTTGTCTTCCAGCCTTACACAAGCAACGCAGTATTGAAGAACTGCTACTTGACTAAAATCGAAGTAAATGCTGATGACGATATTGCAGAAACCTACACTATCGATCCTAGTACCGGAAACTTGAATAGTTCAGTAGGTGCTAAACAGATTACGATTGAGACGAAAGACCCAGTGATAGGCAGTGCCAATGAGAACGGCTTTCCATTGACAAATAATGCCCCTAGCGTAACCACTAATGGTGCCTACATGCTCATCAAGCCAGGTGTACATACCCTTAAGGTCCGTTATTGGGTAAAAGATTATGTAACTAACGTAGAAGGGACAATTACCAAAACTCTGTCTTCTTTCAACTATGCAAAGAACACTTACTATGATATGACAGCTAATCTTAATGCAAAAGATTACGATGCTTATCATTATTATATGTGGGACGCACAAAACAATTTTTGGTCGGGACATGAATGGGATACGGCTACACCTTGGCAACCAACGCTTGAAGATGATAACAATCCTAATTTCCCCAAAAAAGGTGATACTTTAGGACGTTATTATAATAATAGTTTTCCTGGTTATGGCGTAAGTAATCCTGCAACGACGACTCTTTTTAAAAGCCTACCTAATATAAATGAGATGTCTTGGTACTGTATGTACGGTGACCCACGTTGGGATGGAGATGGAGTATGGACAACTATGGGGCATTTATATAAAAGTGGTATGTGGATAAAGAAGAAGTCTGTATTAAAGGCAGGAGGTCATTATAATACAGAATACAGTGCCGATGGGATAACTGATTTACGTATAAATTTTAAGAATTATGAGAATACTAGTTTAACCCCAGGACTACCATCTGCATCAGAAATTGGAGACTACTTCTTTCTTCCATCTCTGGGATACTATCACAATGGCTCGACAACTTTCCTTGGAAGTGGTGGAGGTTATTGGTCATCAACAGGAGATCCACGAGACAAAGACAGTGCCTATTGCCTAATATTCGGCGATGTTAGTATGTCGACGAAGGGTGGGTATTTAAGAAGTCTTGGCTATAGAGTGCAGGTATTTGAATAGAACCAGTATTATTGACAAATACAAGATTATATCTGTTAAATTGAAAATTCAAAATCTTTAAGTTAAAGTACAAAAGGACTTTAACTTAAAGTAGGATGATACTTTAAGTTAAAGTAGGAAAGGAGTTTAAGTTAAAGTATAAAAGTAACAGAATGATAGGAGGAAAATAGATAGAATATTGTGATTGATAACGGGGCGTAGCCCATAGGTTGCGCCCCATATTTAAAAACCTAAAATCTTAGAATTATGATTAGTTTTAAAGTAAAAGAGAGCATTCTCCGAGTTGGTCCTAGAAAGGGACAAAAAGCCTATAGTGCTGTTCCTAAGGCTGCTAACAGATTTTCGTCTTCATGGCTTGTTGATCGGATCGTTCGTGAGACGTCGCTGAGTGAAGGTGATGTTAGAAATGTGCTTATCACGTTGAAGAACATTACGCGTGAGGTGGTTACGCTGGGTGGTTCGCTTGATTTGGGCGATATCTTTTCTTTCCGCACGGTGATTTCTTCTAAGATGGAGGCTAACGAAAAGGATGTCTGTGCCGACTCCCTGAAGCATCCACACATTGTGGTTACGTGGAAAGAACCTGTCCGTAAGGCGCTGAAAGATATTCAGGTGGATGTGGATAATCCTGCGAGGAAGAAACCGAAGGACCCCAAAAGCCCTGGTCCTTCTCCAAAAGAAAAGGAGGGTGGTGGACCAGTAGCTGGGTAACAGCCTCACCACCAACCCCTCTCCCGCGGGAGAGGGGAGTAAAGTAAGGAGGAAAGTGGATAGAGTGTAGAAGAGGATGTGCCGATGGCACATCCTCTTTTTGCGTTTGAATAGCATGTATATTAGCTAATGCTTGCAAGTCCCTATCAGTGGGGACTGCCCAGCCAGAGAGAAAAGGAGGTATTTATTTTATCTTCCATACATGATACCAGTATCATTATCAGAGTTGGAAATACGTTTATTGATACTTGATTTGCCTTTCCCATAATTCAAATTGAATGTGAAGTTAAGCAGAAGTATTCGTCTCAAACTCTTTGAGAAAGCCAGTTGTCGGTTAGGAGCGAGGCGTGATAAATTATCCGTTTCATTTGAGTATTGCTTAGAGAAAGGTGATGCCATGATGAGATTTAACGCCCATTTGTCTTTGTTATAACCTACTGATATGGCGTGATTCGCCTCTCCTTTGGTAAGAGTTTCACCCCATAATTCATTGTATCTGGTCTGTACTTCGGCTGTGAATACCCATTGTTTGTACATTACAAGTAGATTTCCATTCAGTCCCCAGTTCGAGAGTGTATGTGCGTAAGTATGCCCGTTACTGATGTACCGATTGAAGAATGGCGTAAGTTGTAACGATAACCAATCGCCAAAGGGATGCAACTTTATGTCCATTTGGGTATGTAGTCTGTGGAAGTTCTTTTGGTTATCTATTGTCCTAACAAACTTTCCGTTGTCAATATAAGTCTCTTCCATGATAGGGTGGGAATCGTAACTATACCTTCCGAATAACGATAGATCGCACCATTTTGTGCCCCAGTTTAAGGACAACTCATTCGATACGAAGGTTACAGACTTTAGGTTAGGATTACCCTTTCTAAGCTGATATACGTCAATATCCTGTGACACATTGCTCATGTCGGATAGTGAAGGAGCATAAGCCGAAACGTATCCTTGATATTTTAAAGTTACATTGTTACAAGGTTGATAAGCGAGAGAGAGCTTCGGACGAAGGATGAATTTCGATAACTTCTTATCGTGCTGATGGTTGTAAATACGCATCCCTCCCAACCCGAGGGTATAGGTCAGCTTGCCCAGTTTTGACATCCATTCAGTGTAAGCGAAGGTCTCCGCTGTATTCATATTTACCTGACTTTGGATGTTTCCATCATACGTGTTATTAGTGTACATCTGCGTATGCTTCAAGCCAAACGACAGTTTGCTATCCTTGAACATGCGCTCATAAATGCCCTCACCTATTATGGAGTACTTGTTACCATCAGTAATGGAAGCAATCGTCTGAGTAGGTTGTGTGGTTGATGATAAGGTGTATGTACGCTGGCTATGGCTATTGATGTAAGTGCCAATTAGGTCGAAGTACAAGTGCTGGTTATGGGCAAGCTCGGTTTGAAAATACAAATCTAACGAGGGTGTGTTATCGTGTCCATGCCTAAAGTCGGTGATGTGGTAAACGTCAGTACCACGATAAAGCGTACTGATTCTATCCTCCATAGAGTTAGATTCTTTATTGTAGTAATCACGGAAGATAGCACTAATACTGCTCTTCTTAAATGAATAGTTGTACCACAGAGAGAAACTCATATTATCGAACTTAACCTTTGTTGGCTCACCAATCTCTCTATTCTCTATGGTCTGATGAGGGTAGTGGTACTCCTCGTAGTTCTCTCTTTTCCACTTCAAATCACGCCTATTCCAATAGAAAGAAGACTTTATCTCGGATCTACCTTTGTGATAGTTGGCAGACAAAAGGTTTTCTCCATAGCCTAACATCGATAGCCCATTGGTGAGGTCACCATTGATGTTTCCACCTTTATTCTTATACTTCACAATGAAGTCGAGGACGGCTGCTGCACCATTAAAACGTAGTCCGGGCATATCGTGGTATTCAACCTTTACAATGTCTTGAGGGCGTAGGGCTTTAACTTCTTCTATCTTTGCTATGACACCATTAATGCGTAATTGAACTGCATCTCCAGTCGTCGTCGTGATGGTATTATCAATTGTATTGACCCGAATACCAGCTAATTGCATGTTCTGTATGAGCATAACTCCGTTAGTAGAAGCCTTTAGCTGGAGTTTTGAAGGGGTGATAATACGCCGGTCAATCTTCTGTATTTCACGCTTCCCAACCACTTCTACGCCTTTTAACTCTTGTGTGGAAGGAGTCAGTTGAATCTTTCCAAGGTCGGTATTCCTTTGTGTGTTCTCCAGAGATACACGATAATCAGTATATCCCATATAGGTTATGATGAGTTCTTTGTGCCCATCGCTCTCCTCCATTGTAAGGTTAAATAAACCCTCATTGTTGGTTACTGTCTGTGTAATTAACGTTGTTTGGGTGACCAACTTGACTACGGCACCAATGATAGGGGATGTTGTTTCGTCAGTAACTTGCCCTATTATGACAACTTTTGCATGCAAGTTAACGTAAAAACTCAGTGCTGCTATGCACAGAAGAAATCTTTTCATTATGGTTATATCTTATAGGTTATTAGATGGATAGAGGCTTTGGTTCTGCCCTGAGTGATTGTTGTTTCCTCTTTAACCACTATCAATTAAAAACTAAAACTCTGCGAAGTTAAAAAAAAACAACGGCATGACAAAAACTCTTCGCATGTTTTTTACATAATTGTAGATACTTTCTTGGATGCTTGTTGTTCGATAAGCTCTTCTATATAAAAAGGTTAACTTGATACTCCCTAACCCGTAATTACTCCGCTTCTTTCGTATAAAAACAACTAATTAAAGCATCCGTGAGACCTCCTCGGATAAGAACATGATCTTTCCATCTTATACCTACTTTATTTTTTCGCTAAGCTCAAGGGAACTCCACCAACCATTCCGAATAGCTATGGGACTTTGATTTGTTATGCAATCTTATCCATGGTCATATGCCTTGTATGAAATTTCTGTTCGTTAGGTCAGATGTTTGCCATCAGCTTCCTTCAGATTTCACCTCACGATGAACACCCTCGCTTTTGACTATGTAACTCCCGCTATTAGGGCTTACTCGAGACTTCCACCCGTTAGATAATGCTCATGCCGAGCATACAAAAAGATAGCCTCACCTAAGAGGAAAAGGTGAGGCTATCCCTCCTACAAAGGAAGTAGGTGAGGGCTACTCTGGTACAGGCCCTGAGCTTCCCTCGCTGCCTCCAGCTTTAGGCGCAGGCTTAGCACCGAGGCTTTCTTCTTTCACCGTCTCATACGAGTTCTCGCGCAGCGCAGCTTTCAGTTCTACACCTGGCGTAAACGTTACGCGTGGTTTGATCGTCTCCGTCTTGAAAGCCTTTTCCGTTGCAGCTCCCTCGCTTGAAAGTGTCAAGCGCATCGTGCCAAATTCTCCCAACTGCACGCTAAAGCCATCGCGGAGGTAATGAGGCAGACAATCCATAAAGTTTGCCAGCACGTTTTCGATATCACCACGGGTCAGCGAAGAACGCCCTGCAATGTCATGCGCAATATCTCGCAGGTTCTTCTTCCCAAGATTTACAGGATTAGCATAATACTTTTCTTCTGTCCGCTTCTGCGGATTCTTTTTCTTTTGGAGTTTAATCTTCATAATTGTTTTGTTTTTAAAAGTAAATATTTAAGTTTTTACGGTATTTCCATTCCTCGGAAATTCTCACTCCCCTCATCTATTTCCACAGCCAAAGGGAAGCTTTAAAATTACCTACGGTCAGAAGAAAATTTTCCTTTGTGAAAAATTTCTTTCCAACCGTAGGTACGTAATTTTCTCACCGTAGAGAAATTTTCTTCCGACCCGTTAGAAATTTCTTGCTAACACGTTCCCTGTAAATTTCTAACAGGTTAGAAATTTTCTTCCAATGGGTTAGATTTTCTCTTGTCTCTCACCCTCCTTTATCCAGTTAGGCTCCTTCCCCTTTCGGGGAGGGTCGGGGTGGGGCTTTTAGGACTACTCAAAAGTGTCTACCCTCATCCCGTCGCTGCGATCGTTGTCGTAAATCCTGACGAAACCTCTGCCGAAATAGATGAACCACCCATAATCAGTTCTCCAGGAGACAGCACTAGACGACCAATACCAGCCGCGTCTGCCAATGTCGTCCAGATCACCAGTAGAGTAGTAGCGACCCCTAGCGGGTAGGTAAAAGTATTTGCCTGCGTCAGCTGCAGAAGGAAGAATCTCAGATGGGGTCCAAACTCGGCTGCTCCCAGATGTACGCCAATCTGTGCCGTCAACAGCAGTGTTACTGTTGTAACCGCTTATGTATGCCCTCTTCTTAAACCACATGCCACCTTTATATAAATGACCCATAGTGGTCCATAACTCGTCATTGTCCCAACGGGGATCGCCCTTGGCGGCGTACCACGTCATCTCGTTTACGTTAGGAAGATCTTTACATGAGTGGATGGCTGGATTGCTTACACCCCAACCTGGGTAACTCTCGTTGTAGTAACGAGGGTCGGTGTTGTTCTGGGCGTAGTTTGATGAACTGTTACCGTTAAGTGTTGGCTGGCCTACCCCTGCTGGCAAGTTCTTTGTCCATTCGAATCCTTTCCAGTATTGTTCCTGAGCGTCCCACATATAGTAATGGTCGCCGTCGTAATCCTTTACGTTAAGGTTTGCAGTGATATTATAATACTTGTTCTGGTCGTAGGTTGCTGATGCTAATGTCTTGGTTATTGTTCCCTCTGTACCTGTTGCAATATCCTTTACCCAATAACGTATCTTGAGTGTATGGGTGCCTGGCTTTATAACAACGTAAGAACCGTTGGTAGCGGCACTTGTGGAGTTGTTAGTTAAAGGAAAACCGTTAGCGTATGTTCCGCTACCCTTTGTTGTGAGGACAATCTGCTTGCCTGTACCAGTACCTGTGAGTTCGCCTGTTGTTGGGTTAAGGGTATATGTACTAGTGATGTCGTTGTCAGAGTTTATCTCTACCTTAGTCAAGTAACAGTCATGCAAGATTGTATTGCTGGTACGAGGCAAGAAGAGAAGATAAGCAGCCTTATGGTCTAAGGTGAAAGCAAACTGCTGTTTACCTGACACTTTAGTTGCCGTTGCCATTCCACAATCGCCTGCTGCACCGAAGTGAGTGGTTGTGTTTGGCTCTGATTGACTTTGGTTTGCAGAGATTGTTACTTGGTCTTGATTACCATTCTTACCAGGGTAATAAACCTCGTATGATGTGTGGGCGGTGTAAGTGCCAGGCACTCTGAACTTAAAGTTATCTGTCTTACCTGTTGGCGAGTTGCTACTTGCGTTCCATGTGCCGTTATCGTCCTTTACCCAAATCTTATCGCCTGCTTCCCAAAAGAACTTGCCATCGCTCTCCATTGAGGTGCGTGTCGTTGGGTCACCTGCTGAAAAGGTCGTCAGGTTCTTGTCGTTATCTGTGTTGTTTGGGGTCTGCGCTACGTCTTCATTGGCACAGGATGCAAACGCTAATGTGAGCCCGCAGAAAGCTGCGAATGAAAGCAGGCGGGTCTTGAATAATTTCTTTTTCATTGTCTGTTTCTTCTTTTTGTGTGATTTTGTTTTCTTTACTTGGTTAATAACTCTCTCTGTTAGTCTTCCCATGAAGAATCCTCTGTTGCTTCTTCGCTTTCAGTCATCCAGCTTGGAGCCTGCTTCGCATCACCAGAGGTGCCGCCTGATTGGGCTGGGTTGTGCTGACCGGGGTAAGACGTGTCCATTAAATAAGTGGTTTCGCTTACTTGAACTATCATGCAACGTGGTGCAGAATAATCCTTCTTTTCTTGTTTCTTTCTCATTGCTTTTTTGATTTGATTAAAAATAGTTGTTATCTACTCTCTATTATGTAGCTTCGTTGCTCACCTTTTATTATATACATCCTGATAAACTCATTATCTATTCCTCTTAACCGCTTGCCCTCTCCCTCTCTACAGGCAGACAGTGCGTTACCACTGCCTGCCCGAGAAATCAACGAGAGAAAACAAAATATTATGAGAGAATTACAATTATCTTTTGTGATAAAATCAGTGCTTAAAACGTTCTTATTTTGCTTTCTTGACAGCTCGCAAACGGACACAAAAAAGCGAACAAAGGAAACTTCGTAAAGTCCTTTGTTTACAAGGGATACGCCACGCTTCGCGCGCGCGTAGGATGAAAGAAAAAGTGTATGATTAAACGCTAGTAGCGCCTGTGTGTGTGTGTGTGTGTGTGTGTGTGTGTGTGTGTGTTAGCAAAATATCTGAAACTACCAAATATAAAGCACTAAAAAAGGCAAAGAAATCAAAGTTTCTTTGCTGTGCTAGATTCATCTGATATGTCATTGCTAATTTGTTCACGGGCGCAAAGGTAAAAAGAAAAGTTGGAATAAAAGAATAAAAGAAAAGAAAAGTAGTCCTACCTCCCCCCTCGCTCTCCTATAAAGGAGAGGAGGTGTGAAGAGTAGCAATTATAAAAGTGGGAGAAGGACTACTAATATTTTATGTTCTCATTACATAATATGCAACCAACGAAGAATATCGTTAAGGTTGGCAAATATCATAAGGAGGATTAGGATGGTTATACCTACATACTCCGCACGTACCATGAATTTCTCTGACGGTTTACGACGAGTAATCATCTCATAGAGAAGGAATACCACATGACCACCATCCAAAGCAGGGATAGGAAGAATGTTCATGAAGGCAAGCATGATACTCAAGAAGGCTGTCATAGACCAGAACATATACCAGTCCCAGAATGGAGGGAAAAGACTACCGATAGCTCCGAAGCCTCCAATACTCTTAGCACCATCTGCTGAAGCAAGATAACGGAAGTTACCAACATAGCCACGCAGCACGTTCCAACCATGCTTTATACCTGCAGGGAAACTCTCAAAGAAAGAGTATTCCTCCTGTACAGGCTTATAATAACTTGCCAATGTTGACTGTAAAACACCCAACTTCAAATCAGGTGTCAACATAAGTTTTAATGTATCGAGTTTTGCTGCGCCCTTATGCTGAACTGTCAGCACAACAGAACGAACTGCAAGAGAATCCTTATGGGTATTCTTCACTGCCAAGACATCACTCAAGACACCTGTCTGATAATTCATATCTGTCCATGTCTCAACTGGCTTTCCATTGATAGACTTAATGAGGTCGCCTGCCTTAATACCTGCTTTCGCTGCTGGTGTATCACCCAACACGCTATCCACCTGTGCAGGAATGAAAGGCTCTGCAAACAAAGGACGCGTCTTAATCATTGAGAGCATATCCAAATCACCAGGCAGAGTAATACTATGTTTCTTACCATTACGAAGAACATCCACACGCTTAGCCTGTGCTATCTGACGGAAGAAATCGCCATTCACATTGGCATACTCACGGAATGCGCCTTGATCTGTTCCCAACATTACATCGTGGTCTTTGAAACCTAAAGCCTTAGCCTCTGCATTGAAACGCATACCCATACTCATGTCAGACACCTTGAAATAGCTGTCTCCCCATACGAACATCACCATTGAATAAATGAAGAGAGCGAGGAGAAAGTTGACCAACACACCACCTATCATAATCAAAAGACGCTGCCAAGCTGGCTTTGTACGGAACTCCCATGGTTGTGGTTCCTGCTTCATCTGGTCGGTATCGAAGCTTTCATCTATCATACCAGAAATCTTGCAGTAGCCACCCAATGGCAGCCAACCCATACCATATTCCGTATCGTCTTTCTTAGGTTTCCAACTGAAGAGTTTACCTTTCCACTTACCGATGCCCACATCGAAGAATACGAAGAACTTTTCAACGCGAACGCCGAAAAGCTTCGCAAAGAACATGTGTCCGCCTTCATGCAGCAGGACAAGCAGAGAGATTGCCAGAACAAACTGGAGCAATCTGATCAGAAATGTTTCCATTATTTATCTATTCATTATTTATTATTCATAATCTCAAGTGCTACACGGCGTGCCTCAGCATCCGCCTGCACATATACATCATAATCTGGATTGCTATCAAAAGCAACCGTTTGCATTGCCTTCTCAATGATGTCGCCCATTGCCAAGAAACTACAAGCACCCTTACGGAAGCCTTCATTGACTATTTCGTTGGCTGCATTGACAATACAAGGCATATTGCCACCCTTATTGATAGCTTCGTATGCCATGGCTAAACACTTAAACTTCTCAACATCAGGTTCAAAGAATTCCAATGGTTGACGGAAGAAGTCTAACCTATCACCAGCTAACGGTAGACGTTGTGGAAAAGAAAAAGCATATTGGATAGGTAATCTCATATCTGGAACACCTAACTGTGCCTTTACACCACCATCACAGAACTGTACCGCACTGTGAACAATAGACTGAGGATGAACCAACACTTGTATCTTATCAGCAGGCACACCAAAGAGCCACTTAGCTTCTATCACTTCAAAACCCTTGTTCATCAAAGACGCGGAATCGATAGTAATCTTTGCACCCATATCCCATGTAGGATGCTTGAGAGCATCAGCTGCAGTGACATGCTTCAACTGTTCATGGGTAAAGGTACGGAATGGTCCACCAGAACAGGTGAGAAGAATCTTCTCAATCTCATTCGCATCTTCACCAACTAAGCTCTGGAAGATAGCGCTATGCTCACTGTCTACAGGCAAGATAGGCACGTGATACTGTTGAGCCAACTGAAGAATCAACTCGCCAGCTACGACAAGTGTCTCCTTATTCGCCAAACATATCTTCTTCTTTGCTTTGATAGCGTGGATTGTTGGAGCAAGACCCGAATAGCCAACCATCGCAGTGAGTACCATATCTATTGATGGTGACTCAACGATGTCTTCTAAGGCTTTACTACCAGCATACACCTTTATATCAGGCATATCAGCCAGTTCTTGCTTCAAAGGTTCGTAGTAAGCCTCATCAGCAATGACAACCGCAGCAGGATTAAAGCGACGAGCCTGCTCAGCAAGTTCCTTCCAACGATGATTAGCAGTGAGTGCATAAGCCTCATAGAGGTCTGAATGCTGACTGATAACATCAAGGGCTTGCGTACCAATGCTTCCTGTTGAACCTAATATACAGATTTGTTCTTTCATTAATTCTTTTAGTTTATGTTGCGAATCAGAGGTCAAGTAGTCCTGCTGGAATCCGCATCGTAATCGTCTGTGACGCTATGTCTGTCGCAACGATAAGTTCGTCAGTGGCAGGAATGAGTATTTCCTCGCCTTCAGGTGTACTCACCTCAAAGAGCGTATTGACTGTTGTTTCATCTACAGCAACAATCTTGCCAATCACATTATTCGTTGCTTCATCTAACAAGGAATAACTGACAATCTGCGCCCATGACACATCATCTGTCCCCTCCTCTGCCAACTTACGTGGGAAATAGACAATACATCCGGTCAGTTCGCGTGCTTGTGCATCGCTATTGATGTCACAAAACTTCATCAGGGCTATCTCATCAGAACGGAACCGATATTCCTCTATAAAGAAAGGAACAAGGATTCCGTCAATGTCCAATATTAGGTAATCGGCATCTACCACATCAAAAACGTCATCGGAGAACTGCAACTGCAACTCTCCGTGTACGCCATGCGGCTTCCCGATGCGCCCAATCTTATAGACTTCTTCCTTCTTAATCATCTTTTCATCTTATATCTGTAGTACTGATAAAACTACAACTTATTTCAATACAGAATTGTTTTTTTCTATAAAACGGTCGACCCTTTTGCCCAAAACCGTCTACCTTTTTGAGGAAAAAGGTCAACCTTTTTGCAAGAAAACGTCAACCCTTTTGCAAGAATAGGTCAACCCTTTTGCAAGAATAGGTCAACCCTATTTATCTAAAATCCACAACACACTCTCTCAAAGTGCGGTTTTAGATACGATGGGACTAACAAACCTCTGCTCGCTGAATCTTTGCACCAAGGGCATTGAGGCGTCCTTCGATGTTCTCATATCCTCGGTCGATTTGTACTATATTATCAATACGACTTGTTCCCTGTGCTGTCAGTGCTGCGATAAGCAGTGCAATACCCGCACGAATATCAGGACTTGACATACGACCCGCACGAAGTTTCTTGGCATTATCGTGACCAACAACTACAGCACGGTGAGGATCACAGAGGATTATCTGTGCACCCATATCAATGAGTTTATCCACGAAGAACAAGCGACTCTCAAACATCTTCTGGTGGAAAAGTACGCTACCCTGTGCCTGTGTAGCAACTACGAGCAGCACAGAGATAAGATCTGGTGTCAATCCTGGCCATGGCGCATCGCTAATGGTCATGATAGTTCCATCAATGAAAGAGTCTATCACATAGTGGTCCTGACGTGGAATGATGAGGTCGTCATTATCTACTATTATCTGTACACCGAGACGGTGGAAGGTGTCGAGTATCAATCCCAAGTTAGGAACGGACACATCCTTAATGCGAACACCATCACCAATCATTGCAGCAATACCAATGAAAGAGCCTACCTCAATCATATCAGGCAGGATTCTATGGTCAGCAGAATGCAATTCCTTCACGCCCTCGATAGTAATCAAGTTACTGGCAATACCGCTAATCTTTGCACCCATTGCATTAAGCATCTTACAGAGTTGCTGGATATAAGGCTCACAAGCTGCGTTGTAAATTGTTGTTGTTCCTTCTGCCAACACTGCTGCCATAATGATATTAGCAGTACCCGTAATAGACGCCTCGTCTAATAGCATATAAGTACCAACAAGCTTATCAGCCTGTATCTCATATACATCACGGTCTTCAACACGCCCAAAGTGTGCACCAAGATTCTTGAATCCAAGGAAGTGGGTATCCAAACGACGACGACCAATCTTGTCACCACCTGGCTTAGCTATCGTAGCCTTACCAAAACGACCCAACAATGGACCAATCATCAAGACACTTCCACGCAGAGAAGAGCACTTCTTCACAAAGTCGCTACTCTCTAAATAATCGAGGTTTACCTCGTCTGCTTGGAAAGAGAACTCATTAGGAGCAAGCTTCTTAACCTTTACACCAATATCCTGTAAAAGCTTGATAAGATTGTTCACATCGAGGATATCAGGAACATTACGTATGATAACCTCTTCTGATGTCAATAATGTTGCGCAAATCACCTCCAAGGCTTCATTCTTTGCACCTTGTGGAGCAATCGTGCCACTCAGCCGATGTCCACCTTCTATGATAAAGGATTCCATGTGTCGTTATTTTACTTTTTCTTCTTATTACGAGGCTGAGCAAACTCTCTCGCATTAATTTTCTCAAACTTGAATGTATCAAGGTCCAACTGAATCTTACCGTCTGTAAAGCGGGCAAGGTCAGATGCTATCTTCTCATCATCACAAGTACCATGTCCCCACTGCATCAGACTACGTTTCATCTGATTAGCAACCGAACGCACGAATGCATCACGACGTGCTCCAGGCTCCATTGTTTTCAATTCCTCAAAAGCCTCAAAGAGTAATCGCCCATAATGCCTTACTGGAATATTTGACATGGGATAGCTCATTGGTTCTGGCTTAGTAGCTATCTTCAAAGCCTCTGACACATCGCAAGGATAGTCAATATCCAACTCAAAGTTAGCCATCAATGCCAAATGATCCCAGAGCTTTTCCATGTGATCAAAGTTACCACGATTCTGGGCATTCATCCTATCCATAATGGAAATGATGGTTTCCGCACATCGCTGACGCTCTTCCTTTGTAGGAAGCCCAATGGCATAATCCACCATGTTTTGTATCTCTCGCCCATACTGTGGCAGTATGAGTCGTTCTCGCTGTGTGTTATAATCTAATCCTTCTATATTCATTGAATAGTGAATGTTACATTTTAAGTGATGACGTCAAGCCTTATTCTAAAGCCTAATCTACAGCAATGGCTTTGCCTGCTTAGCGACAAAGTCTTTAAGATAGAATGGAACGAAGTAAGCAACATCCTCAAACTTCTCTTGTGCAATACGCTTCTCTGCCAATGGGAACATATTCTTAGCCAAAGCATCAATACCCTTGATTAGGTGTGCATTAGGATGATTGATAATCTCCATACACTTCTCTGCACCATTACCAAAGAAGTAAACAGAACCACGATCAAGATATTCCTTGTAGGTATTCTCATCGACTACATCTGCCTGGATGCCACGTACTTCTTTCAAAGCACGATTATACACAGCAGAATAAACTTCCATACGGCGCGCATCAATCATTGGAATGAGAAGAGCATTTTCCTCAATCTCTTCATGATGAAGCAATACTGGTACAGCTAACAGTTCCAAGGTTGGCACTGCCAACAACTTTACTCCACGACCATAGCAGATTCCCTTTGCCATGGAAACACCGACACGCAGACCAGTATATGAACCCGGACCACTACTAACTGCCACTGCATCCAATGGCAAGTTATTATTATCAATGAAGGCAAGTGCCTCATCTACAAATGTTCCTAACTTTTCTCTATGCTTAGGATCGAGCGTATCTTGCTTATCGAAAATACAAGTTCCATCCTGACTTACTGCAACAGAGCACACATTTGTACTCGTATCAATATTTAATATACAAGACATAAAAATCAATTATGTTCTAAATAACTTGCAAATATACTCTTTTTATTCCACATTTTTTGTACATTTGCAAAAAATTAACGCGAAAAGCTCATGATACTATCAATGACAGGCTATGGCAAAGCTGTTGTAGCCTACAAGGAAAAGAAAATCAATGTTGAGGTGAAATCACTTAATAGTAAGTCACTCGACCTCTCAGCACGCATCGCACCCCTCTACAGAGAAAAGGAAATGGAAATCCGTCGTCTCCTTGCACAGAAGTTAGAACGCGGTAAAGTTGACTTCTCCTTATGGGTTGAAAAGGAGTCTACTGTTGACGCCACTCCTATCAACACTGCTCTTGTAGAAAACTATTATAAACAAATCAAAGCCATCTCTGCATCTACTGGTATCCCAGAGCCAGAGGATTGGTTTACAACGCTTCTTCGCCTACCTGACGTAACAGCAAAAACTGAAGTTGAGGTTTTAGATAACGAGGAATGGGAAGTAGCACAGCAGGCTATCAACGAGGCTATTGAAAAGCTCACCGAATTCCGCAAACAGGAAGGTGCGGCATTGCAGAAGAAGTTTACCGAGAAGATTGACAATATCGCTAATCTTTTGAAGAGCATCGAACCTTTTGAAAAGAGTCGTGTACCAAAGATTAGAGAAAAGATTATTGATGGTCTCAAACAGATTCCAGAGGTTGACTACGATAAGAATCGTCTTGAGCAGGAACTGATTTACTACATCGAGAAACTCGACATCAACGAGGAGAAGCAGCGACTGACAAACCACCTCAAATACTTCCATGAAACAATGAAAGAGAGTGGTCATGGTGTTGGCAAAAAACTCGGTTTCATCGCACAAGAAATGGGACGCGAAATCAATACCACTGGCTCTAAGAGCAATCAAGCAGAGATGCAAAACATCGTCGTTAAGATGAAGGACGAGCTGGAGCAGATTAAGGAACAGGTTTTGAATGCATTGTAAAGACCTCCCCCAGCCCCTCCGAAGGAGGGGAGTGCCTAACGGGATAAAGTTGGATAAAGGTAGTCACTACAATTGGAGATAATGAGGATATTGAAATAAGTGAGTAAACATACCTTCTTCTAAAATAAGGAATAGTATCGCAAATAAGAAACATCTCCTATGTCAAAATATTCATAGATTATCAAACAAACTAAGTCGTAGCTATGGAAAAGAAAGATAAAGGACACTATTATTTTGGAAACCTTCACTACTATACCAATGATGCTTCTACTTATCAGCTACTTTGTCAAAATGCAAAATATAATAGGAAACATCCTACTGAGGCAGAGGCACTTTTATGGGAATACCTTAGGGGAAAACAATTAGGTGTACGCTTTCGCCGACAACATCCTATCTATGACTATATCCCTGACTTCGTATGTCTTTCATTAAATCTTATAATAGAAGTTGACGGAGATTATCACCTCGCAGAAGAACAGAAATTAAGCGATGAAAAACGAGATGCTTACCTTATGGCTTTCGGTTTTCATATCATTAGATTCACCAACGAGGAAGTCCTGCACAATCTCAATAAAGTATTAAACAAAATAAAAACAGCTATGAACAAACTTTTATCTGAAAACAAATCAGCTAATATAACACCAGCAGCTAAAATACAGGAAAACACTTCCAACATCACATCGTCTTCTAACACGTCCCACGACTGTCCGTTAGGCACTCCCCTCCCTCGGAGGGGTGGGGGGAGGTTACTCATCCTCTCAGCTCCTTCTGGTGCAGGTAAGAGTACCATCGTTCAGTGGTTAATGAAAGAACATCCGGAACTAAAGTTGGCTTTTTCTATTAGTTGTACTACCCGTGCACCACGTGGTACGGAGCAGGATGGTGTAGAATATATCTTCCTTTCACCTGAACAGTTCAAAGAGAAAATTGCTAATGGAGAGTTCCTTGAGTATGAAGAGGTATACGAGGACCGCTTTTATGGCACGTTAAAATCACAGGTAGAGAGCCAGTCTGCAGCAGGCCAGAATGTTATCTTCGATGTTGATGTGAAGGGTGGCTGTAACATAAAGAAATTCTATGGCGACCGTGCTTTAAGTCTTTTCATCCAACCTCCATCAGTAGAAGAACTGCGTCGTCGCCTTGTTGGTAGACAAACTGATAGTGCAGAGGCTATTGAAAACCGCCTTGCTAAGGCTTCAGAGGAGCTTACCTTCGCTGAAAAATTCGATAAGATAATCGTAAATGACGATCTTGAGAAAGCAAAGCAAGAGACTTATGAGGTTGTTAAGGCGTTTTTAACATCTCCCCCAAAAACTAAATCATATAACGTCGCTATTCAAAAGAAGATAGGAATAACAGTAGTTCGAGATAATATAAGTCATACAGGAAAATACGAATCTATAGAATAGATAAAAAAACTCACCATGAAACCATCATCTCACTTCACTCCTATTAGCACTCCCCTCCCTTCGGAGGGGTTGGGGGAGGCTTCCATCGGCTTCTTTGGTGGTTCCTTCAATCCCATTCACAACGGACATATAGCTCTTGCCAAAGCCTTTCTTGAAAAAGAAAACTTAGATGAGGTGTGGTTTATGGTATCACCGCAAAACCCTTTCAAGGTGAACCAGCAGCTTTTAGCTGACCATCTCCGTTTGGAATTAGTGCGAAAGGCAATAGCCGATAACCCTCATTTTAAGGCTTCGGACTATGAGTTCCGACTTCCGAAACCTTCTTATACTTGGAA
This sequence comes from Prevotella melaninogenica, assembly GCF_018127925.1. Taxonomy (NCBI): domain Bacteria; kingdom Pseudomonadati; phylum Bacteroidota; class Bacteroidia; order Bacteroidales; family Prevotellaceae; genus Prevotella; species Prevotella melaninogenica. The sequence goes on from NZ_CP072348.1 coordinate 1,189,050, forward strand.
CACCCTACAGCATCTCAGCCATGACTTCCCCACTCATCGCTTCACACTTCTCGTTGGTGGCGACAATTGGGAAGCCTTCGACCGATGGTATCATGCAGAGGATATCCTCACTCACTACCCTATCGTAGTCTATCCACGACACAACCAAAGAATCTCAGAAACGTCACTACCCCATGGCGTCACTATCCTTCAAACACCTTTTATTGATATCAGCAGTACAGATATACGCCAACGAGTAAGCCAAGGAAAAGCTATCGATGGTCTGGTACCTACGGCTATCATCTCTGATGTTCAATACTTATACTAAACTGTCTCACCAGAACGATTCACAATAGTAGTTTACCTAGTTGAATATGAAATAAACCTATACCTCTGTCTATACGCTTATCAACATCTCAAAACATACAAGCTATGACAACCACAAAAAAGTTCGCGAACAAATTCAAAAAAGTTCGCGAACTTTTTTGAATTTGTTCGCGAACTTTACATTGGATGTCTTAGACAAAAGAATTATATCTTTATTAATCTGCAGGAACTGGACCTGGATTTTCGTTCTTTTTCTCTGTCTTCTTTTCCTTCTTTGCTTTCTTTTCCCCTGGTGTTACCTGCTCAAAGGTAACATCGTTTAGCGTGAAATACTTACGAGAAGCAAGGAGTTTCACTACAGGCTTCTCAATGTGCTGTTGTGCACGAAACTGTTCGCCTTTCAAGACAGCCTTACTCTTAAACGAAGGAGTCAAAGTTCCAAGGTCGCCAAACTCTACGATGTCGCCATTGGCTACAATATCACGAGCGGTTTCACTTGCAAGATTTAGCACAGCAGCTACTTCTTGTGCGTCAAAGGTCGTTGACTTAGCAATACGTTCACAAAAGTTACGGAAATCTACGCGCTGCCTACCTGTCGGGCGAGCTACGATTACAGTCTTTCCAGCCTGCTTACCAATGTTTAACTTCTGCTCTTTTAAGATAAATTGAATAGGTTTGTTTGCCATATCATCTTTAAGGTGGTCTCTCTTTATGATAACTCCGTGGGCACGAGACCTTTTAGCCCACGGAGCATTTGTGAATGATATTATATCAGCTTGAACAGCCTTATAGAATGGTCTTAATTCCTTTTAGAATCTTCCGACTCATAACCCGAGAAATCGGAGTCGTTGTCTTCATCTTCAAAGAAGCCTGGCTTTGCCAATCCTTCACCCTCACCAACAGAGTGGGAACTGATAACAAATTGGGCGATGTTATCATCGGTTATCATTTCAATAGCCTTAGTGTTAGGGGCAATATACTGCTTTTTCATTGTCGTCTATGTTTTATTTGATTACTTTCTTTCCGTTAATGATATAGATGCCATGCGTTGGGTTAGTCACACGGCGACCTTGCAAGTCGTAAACAACATCCTCTTGAGGCTGTTTCGCATTGCTGATATTCTCTATACCTGTTGTCTGGCTGTTCTCGCGCGCTGCATCGAAATCAAAGAAAAGGGCTTCCTTAGAACGGGCGATTGATTCGTCTAAGCTCAAACCAGCACGATGAGCCGGCAATTTGATGGAAGCTCCACCGCGTGTACCTTGCTTGTAGAAGCCTATGCTTTGGTCACCATTCGCAAGTACATAGAATTTCTTTCCTGTGGCGGAGAACTCTTGTTCGGTAGCTGTTCCAACGAGCAGGTTACCTGTTACGTTCTCTTCTGTTCCTGTCACATTTGCTTGGTAAACAACCGTACTGTTAGCTGGACCTTGCAGAACGAAGCCCGTTTGCTTTGGGATAATCTTGCCTGCTCCAAAGGCTTTCACATCGGCTTGATCAGGAGTACTGATACTTCCGCTTGGCGTGCTACCTGTGATGATATATGCTGTACAGCCCGTAGGAACTTGGAAGTTCTCGTTCTCTAGATAATAGGTTGTGTAACCGGTTGCACCTATCTTGAGTTCCTCAACAATCTTATCCGTATAGCTTGACCAGTCTGATGCCGCCTTGAAAGCGAAGCTACGGTCCACTGGTACATGTATTTTTAATGTTGATTGTGTGCCGAATGGAGTTGTGCCAAGCGTAAACGGATTATCTCCCTTGATGTAGACGTCATGTGCTATATTGTAGACATAATCTCCAAGGCGTTCCAGAGAAGCAGGGATAACAACTTCGTCAAGGGGTAGTCCATCTGTCCAATTTGCATGAAAAGCATTATCACCAATTTCTCTGATTGTAGGAGGTAATACCGCTAAAGAATTGATATGGGCAGGAGATGATGTCATATAGTAACTTCCAAAGGCGTTTCTGTCTATATATTCTACTTGAGATTGCGCTAAACCATGTACTAAAGTATTAGTAACAAAAGCAATCTCACCAATCTTCTTTAATCCAGTGCTAGGCAACCATATATCACCTATACCAGAACTCCAAGTAAAAGCTGTTTGTTCTATTGAAGTAACTGTAGATGGGATATATACGTTTTGTATACTAACAGCTTGAAAACTTGTTCCATCGGGGGAGCCCAAATTATGGACCGTTGGTGGGAAAGTAAGTGATTTCATTTTAGAATAGCTAAAATCACCTATGGCAGTAACAACATAGGTTGTTCCTCCATAAATAACACTTGAAGGAATTATAACATCTATTGTCGGAGCATTTATCGTCCCCATGGCCTCAACTTCATTCTGCGATGCATCTAGATGCTTCTCACTTCCAGACAAGATTTTATAAGAAAAAGGAATTCCTTGTGAACTAGTTACCGTAAAGTCTGGCGTCACTTGTGCTTGTAATTTCAGAACAACCACAAGTAATAATAAAGTGGATAAAAGTTTTCTCATAATTTTGTTCATTATTTGATTAATATTATTGTCTTAAATCTGGTTTATCAACTAATTAAGTTGGGACACAAAAAAAGAACAAAGGAAACTCCTAAAAGTCCTTTGTTTACAAGGGTTATACACGGCGAGCCTCGCGCGCGTACGCAAGAAGAAAAAAGTGGGGAGATTAGTCCTGGCCTAAGAGAGAGAGAGAGAGAGAGAGAGAGAGTACAAAATTATTTGGAACTACCAAATAATTAGCTATATTTTTTTCAACTTTCTTACTCTCGTCCATCAATGAATTAGATACAACAATAGCGTGGCTAACACCTTCGTTGAATGAGGCGCTACGCTTATTAAAATTATTATTTATTGCTTGTATCATCGTGATTAATCTCTAATTCGGACGCAAAAGTAACAAAAAATATTAAATTACCAAAGTAAATCAAGAAAAAATAAAAAATAGACAAGATATTAGTCCCCAGCCCTAAGAGCTTACAAATAAAAGAATAACTATCGACAACAAGGAGGATTGAGTAAGAACAAAGCTCTCTAAACAATCCATCACCTTATATTATATCTCATTCTTGAGCTTCTGGAAACGTTTCTGACACCGTTTCTTATAATTGTATTTGAAGATATGCTTTTCTATTTTCCGCATATTATAAGTAAACGAGAAGCAAACCTTATCAAACCACTTTGTCTGCTCGTCCGTATAGATAGAACGAGGAATCCTTACGAAGTAGAGGTCGGCTATTGTGTCAAATGCCGAGAACTGTCGATGACTCCGCTCAAAAAGCCAAACTTCAGAATAGAAACGATTGGTAGAGATAACCGCTTTATCAAAAGTTGGTAGTGTCCTTATATAAGCCGACTTTGCCCACCAGAAACTGCCAGAATACATGGTATAGTTGCGTGGTGGCCATCGATAACAGCTATAAGTATCGTATCCTTCATTCAGAACATTCACGGCAACCTTCCACTTATCAAAGATGAAATATTCCAACATCTCTCTCCAAGCCTCTATCTTCTGCTTAAAAGAGCAGAAGAGACGATCGTTAGAAGTTAGCGACTGGTAAGAGATACCCTTCGTATGGAAGTAATAGAAAAGACAATCCTCCTTTTCAGACAGTTGCTTAATAAACTCTAAGGCAGGATACTCATACCGCTTAGGATCGGTGACATTAGATATTATCACGAGCTTATCACTATTGATAATACGCTTCAAACATTCCACATCTGCTTGATTGCCTGCTATACAACTCACAAAGAAAGTCGTTGTCGCATCCAGCAGACCGCTCTTACGCAGGTTATCAATCTGCCTTCTCACCAATGGCTCCCATCCAGTGTCTAACATGACATGATAAACACCATAGATAGGCAGCTCATTCTTCGGGTCGCCCTCCCATCTTCGCAAGTCTTTTCGGTCGTAGACATGGAAAAGGCTCTCTCTTATCCGTTGCAGAAAACTACTCATACCAGTTCTTCCTCCATTGAAAGGATGAGTCGACGGAACATCTCCTTTAACCCATAATGAGGTTTCCATCCTAACTCCTGAATACGCTGTGTGGCAAGTCTGAGCTTGGTTGTTGGCGAATATCCTAACCCCTCTTGTGGCTGTATCACCACCTTTACTCTCTGAGGATTAAACGTCGAAGCAACCAACTCTGCCATCTCACGGATAGAGATATAAGTGTCTTCGTTTGCTACATTATATGCTTCTCCATCCTTACCACGTAAGAGAATATACAGCATTGCCGTAACAGCATCTATCGTATAGCAATAGCAACGACTGAGCTCGCCTGTCGTATGTAGAATGATATCCTCATTCTTCATAACACTGCGTGCAAATTGCGCAAAGACACGATTGTCATTACCATTCACACCAGCACCGAAAGTCTGTGCCAAACGTGCCACTTTCACGTGGACTCCATACTCGTCTGCATAATTATGGCACAATGCCTCAGCAGCTCTCTTTGCTAACGGATAACTGCTACGAGTTGCCATTGGGTCAAGATACCCCTGCATGTCTTCCGTAAGTGGGCGTCGGTCGTCAGTAACTGTACCATAGACTTCTAACGTTGAGGCTAACACCATCGAACTTACTCCATTCTGATGGGCGTAAGACAATAGGTTTTGCATACCCCCATAGACCGTATTCATCGTCTCTACAGGGTGTTCAACGAAATCTTTTGAAGCTGTCGGAGCAGCGAAATGAAAGAGGTAGTCTATCTTTTTCGTAGGTATGAATGGTTCAACACAAGAGAAGTCATAGGAATAATAGCTGATTTCATCGCTTGCCTGACCAAACATTCTCTCTGCTTTCTGCACGTTCCTTACAACAGCCACCACGTGTAAGTTGATACCTTTTTCTGTGTGTAGAGCCAACAGGCAACGTACCATACACGCGCCCAACAAGCCTGTTGCTCCCGTTACAGCTATCGTCTTCCCTTCCAATGCTGCTGAGAAAGGAAACGTATCAGCAAAATAGCTTATATCTTCTTTTAGTATTCTTTCCTTCATTCTCACCCTATAAAGTTATAAAAATTCCCCGTTCCATCGACACATAACAACAACTTTACAATCCGAATATCTGCTGATCCTCATGCACCTTCACCATCGCACGCAGCACGAAAAAGTCTGTTGGGGTTGTAATCTTAATATTCTCCATCGGTCCGATAATCGTCCCTAACTTATAACCATAGTGGCTCATCATCGTACAAGAATCGATGAAATCGGCTTTTCCTTCCGCCAAGGAGCGTCTATGAGCAGTTATTATATCAATCAAACGGAAACTCTGTGGTGCACGAGCAATGAACGAATCGGCACGTGAAGGAATCTCCAAAGCATCGTCAGCCTGCTTCACGATAAGTGTTTCTGTTGCTGGGATACAAGTGATACAACTCCCGACCTCTTCAACTTTCTTGATGTTATCTGTTATCGTCTCTTCTGTTATCAGCGGACGAACACCATCGTGAATAAGAACGGTTGTCTCTTCATTGCTTACACCCTTGCTCTGCACATATTCCTCTGCAGCACACAGTCCCTTGTAGATAGACTCCTGTCCAGACTTTCCACCGGGTATAATCTTCACTACCTTATTAATCTCAAACTTACGGAGCTGTTTCTCAAGGAAAGGAATCCAACCTTCAATACATGCGACTACAATAGCATCTATGTTCGGATGGTTATCGAACAACTCTAATGTATAGATGATTATCGGCTTTCCGTTTAGGTCAAGAAACTGCTTAGGGCGCGACTTCGTGTGCATACGTAGTCCTGAACCTCCTGCAAAGATTACTGCTATGTTCATAACTATATTTGGCTTATTGTTATTATAAGATGGGGATATCACTGTCTACTGACACGCACATTGCCGTACCGCCTTACTACTTAAAGACGACATCTATCTTGTGTCTATCACGCTTGTCCCTTGGTGGTAAGTCCATGTAGTTCCCATAGGCGATACGACATAACTCATCAGCATCGGCTGGACCTTCAAAGGTATGACCTTCAAAAACGATATCTTTATGTGGTATCATGCAACGACGCGGGTTCTGCTCATAAAACCATGCACCGTAAGAGTGCATATAGAGGTCGGGATTACCAAACAGTTTCCCAACCAAGCGGAACACAGGAAAGACGATGATATGTAGAAACTTATAACTCATTTGTGCCAAGAGAGGATAACGACCGGCTAACTTTAAATTCACATTGACGGATAGTTTGGCTGCCAAACGCTGTAACCAAGGAATCATATTACCCTCATAGGGGAAGATGTCTACATGAAGTCCTCTGAACTTCTGCGCCTCATGCATTCTTCGGTCAGCACTCTGCTGATTATCATGACTTCTGTTCTCGCTTTTTAAATCACGCAGACAAGCCCATTCCTTATAGAAACCTGGGTCCGTATCGTTGTCTTGTAAGACGTATTGAGGGTGTGGATGTGCCTTCAAATAGTCACAGAGACGTTTGAAATCCTTGTAGTCTACAACCATGTCAATGTCGTCATCCCAAGGAATAAAGCCTCCATGACGCATTGCCCCTAACACATTTCCGCCATCAAGACGGCAGGGTATGCCTATCTTTTTAGCAGTCTCCTGCAGATAGATAGCCATATCGAGAAGTCGCAACTGTGCTTTTCTTAGCACAGAACCGTCTGGGTTATATTCCTGTCGGAGGCTTTCTTGTGTCTCTCCTGTGTTGAAAGTTTCAATCATTTTCCGTTAATATACTTGTTGCAAAGATAATAAAAGATTATGACTTCGCCTTCTGTCTCTTTAAAAACTTATGTTTTGATTTCATGATTCGAACTAATATACTTATATTTGCGGAGGTAATTAGGTGTCAACTTTATTGCTGTTTGTGTTGGTGTTTGCCCTCCGCACGAGTGGTGTTTACGCTTAGCACCAATGGTGTTTGCCCTCCGCACCATATGTGCGGAGTAATTACACGCCAATTAAAAATGATAAATGAGGTTATTACTGATAGTATAAAACATAGAAAGAGATTACATTTATATAGGAAATGTTGACTGGAAAGCATAAGATTTATGGGATGATCAGAAAACTCTTAGGTTACCTATTGTTGCTTGAGGTAGTTTGGCTGGTAATCAATTGCATATCACCTTGGAGATTATGGAGTAATGCGGACATCATAGTTGTCTGCACTTTACCTTGGATATTGCTATTCTTCATTATTCGCTATATCAAGCGGAGGTGGAAGGAAGATGGTAATGCTGCTATCGGTTGTTTGCATACTCTGTTATGGTTGAGCATTCCTCTCATCATTATCGCACAACTACTCTTTGGATGGTTATGGAACTTAAGGAATGATTCAACCAAGATAACGTTTGAAGACGATAAGTATCAGGTAACAATTATTAAGGCACTATTCGCAACACAGATGGATAAAATACAGATTATGGAACACTGTGGTACCTTCTATCATGAAGTTTATTTCAGTGAACTCCATGATGTTGATACAACCAAATTAAAAAGTACAGCAGCGATTGAAGACTTCCTTAAAAAGCAAAAGAGATAAATATAGCCGTAGGAAAGCGCCTTTACCATTCCAAAGTATGTAGGATTTGGCTTTTCCAAAGAAAAGCGTTATATTTGCATGCTAAATGGATTCTGCCAATCAAGGTGGGAAAGAAGAAATAATATCTTCCCTTTCTACACCTATGAAAAAAAGTACTTTCACGAAGGAAACTTTATATAGCAGAAGACAGCTAAGCTCTTTTTTAGATAGAACATACTCTGAGGAGGAGATAAGAAATAGCGTATCATAGAGATACAAAAGCTAATGGAAAAAGAAACACTCAAGGAGAAAACAGCCAAAGGACTCTTTTGGGGTGCATTGAACAATGGTACGATGCAACTGCTGAATATTGTAATTGGAATCTTTTTGGCACGTCTGCTCACACCAACCGACTATGGATTGGTGGGAATGTTGGCTGTTTTTACAGCGATTGCAGGGGCATTGCAGGAAAGTGGATTTACTACTGCACTTGCCAATATGGAGCGTCCAACGGATAATGATTATAATTCAGTCTTTTGGTTTAGTGCTATAATGGGTTGGATTTCATATATAGTCCTCTTCTTTTCAGCCCCTCTGATTGCAGCTTTCTTTCATCATTCAGAGCTTATCAGTCTATCCCGTTTCATCTTTGCATCACTGCTTTTTTCGTCTTTAGGTACTGCCCCATCGGCTTATCTTTTTAAAAACATGATGGTCAAAGAGACAGCTTTGCTGCGTATCACCAGCCTTATTGTTTCGGGTGTGGTAGGAATCATCTTAGCATTAAAGGGTTATGCTTATTGGAGTTTGGCTTGGCAGCAGGTGCTTTATATTAGTCTTACAAGTCTGTGGCGTTTCTTTATTATTCCTTGGCGCCCCTCTTTTCACATCGACTTTACCCCTGTAAAGAAGATGTTTTCCTTTAGTTATAAGATTCTTGTGACGACGATTGTCAATACAATTAGTCAGAATATTCTAACCTTTATCTTCGGTCGTTTATACTCAGCAAAGGTGGTGGGAAACTTCTCTCAAGCCTTCAAGTGGGACACAATGGCAAGCACATTTGTATCAGGAACAGTGTCACAAGTAGCGCAACCAGTATTGGTAGAGGTGAATAATGACGTCAAAAGGCAAGTAAATGTGTTTAGAAAAATGATGCGTTTTACTGCCTTTTTGGTCTTTCCCGCTATGTTCGGATTAGCGATGATATCGCACGAATTTATCATTCTTCTTATATCAGATAAATGGATAGAGAGTATTCCTTTGTTGCGTATTCTTTGTATTAGCGGTGCCTTCCTACCCTTTTATACAATGTATCAAAACCTCATCCTTAGCCGTGGTAAGTCTGCTGTTTACATGTGGTGTACGGTCTTATTAATCGTAGCACAGGTAGGACTCATTGTCCTTTGTTACCAACAAGGAATCGTCTTCATGGTGAGTGTCTATACAGCTATTACTGTCCTTTGGTTGGGTGTGTGGCAGTTCTTTGCACATAAAGAGATTGGCATACGCTTCATAGATATCCTTAAGGATATTTACCCTTATCTATTAACATCTGTTGCGGTAATGATTTCAACCTATCTCATTACCTTATGGATACAGAATCTTCTACTTCTATTATTGACGAGAGTCGTCTTGGCAGCCCTACTCTATTATATCGTTATGAAGTGGGGAGGTTCGCAAACACTAAAGGAGTGTCTCAATTACTTTCATCGTAAGAAAGGGTAATAGCCTTAATCTTAGTGGTACATGTACAACTGCATGATAGGATAAAGCATAGCACGAAGTAGCTTAATAGGTCCACCACCTGATGTATGAAAGAGCTTCTTATAGTTCTTCGTTAGTAGATATTGTAAACGTAAGAAAGCAAAGACACCCTGCTTGGTCTCCATTCGCATTGCTTCGCGGGCATCGATGAAATCGGCTATATTTGAATGTAAGCCCTCCATCAATATGAGCTTACCTTGAAAGATGGGGACAACCTTCTTGCGTATCTCTTTATAATGGTTCAGACCCCACGTTAGTTCAGTGAGAGCGTTCCTCCATGAGGGCAGACTACTACTATAATCATTGTAAGTAGTAGCCTCTGCATGGCGTCGGAAGTTTACTAAAACCTTATTACAATACACGATACTATCGTAGGATGCGGCAATAATACTCAACACGGCATCGTAAAGAGTGACCTTAAAAATAGGACTCTCAATGGGTGGTAGGAGATTAATCAATGCTCGCTTACATAATAAGGTGTGGCCCGGTAGACCTAAAAACATCATTCGAAAGATATTCACATTGCGTGGTCTGTTGTCGAAATAAGCAAAGGAACCATCTGTCGAGAAGGGTCGTGAGTGTCCACTACATAGCAGCTTATCTCCTATACAACGTATCTGTGTCTCTATCTTATCCCTCTCCCAGATATCATCTTGGTCGGAGATGGCAATGTAATCACCTGTTGCACGATGCAATGCAGAAAGGAAATTCGCATTAACACCATGTTCACCTTCATTCTTAAAAGTACGAATAACAGTATGTTTTGACGCATACGCTTGTAGTATCTCCCATGTATGATCCGTCGAACCATCATCTTGAATGATAATCTCATGGATAGGATAAGACTGAGTGAGCAGTGAGTCTATCTGCTCCCTCACGTATTTCTCACCGTTGTAAGTACAGAGGACTATTGATACTGAGGCTTTGTTTTCCATAACTTTACTATAGTGTGAAGATAATTAGAGCACTGTTATAAACAATGAGATAGAGAGCTATCAAGGCTGTCAATAGGGTGATAGCATGCCTAATCCCACCTTTCATTGACTTTATCAGACAACCTATACACAACGGTATGACGTAAGCCCAATGCGCAGTCATTATATATACCTCGTTAATACCAAACCCTAAGCCTATATGAAGTATCATGTCAAGGGCGAAGAATGACAAACACATCCACATCAGCTTACTACGTTTACCAGCCCAGATTCCGCCTAAAAAGAGTAAGACGATAAGACCTTCAACAATATAGTTTACGACCCAGTTATAACTAACGAAGACTGGGCGATCGCGAATAACATCACATAGCGTATACTTCTGGTGCAACTGTATTGACTCACCAAAGAGGTTCTCAACGAGTGTCTCACAGCGAGAAGTAGTCACATCTGTCCAGTTCAAGAACGGTTGTTTACTCACTGGCGTACCAGAATGAGCATATTGTGGTGCGCTATACTTTGCCTTCAGCTGTGCCTTTCGGTGTTTTTTCCATAGTAACGCAAAACCTTCTTTCTGCTGTTTACTATCTTTAAGATGCGTAGTATCGCTGAACTCTTTCCACATCTTGGTCTTCTCATCCTTTACAGCTTTCTTTTCGTGTGCCTTTCGTGTATTGACACTATCAGCAACGAACGTTTTGTACTCCCAAAGACCAAAGCTCCAGATTGCTACGGAAGGTAAGATGACAACAAAAATGAGGTTCTTAGGATGAAAGAAACGCTTTCCCTTTGAGAAAAAATCAGCTAATAACACCTTTAACCCATTATTAAGTGATACGCCAGCAGTAAGGATAAAGAAGACAATCGACTGCCATTTTTTCAAGGGTTTATGCTCTGCCATCTGCTTACCTGTCACATAAATCACTAAGAGAATAAGAAATAACGACAAGATGAAATGGTCGGGTGAGATAGCTGCTAATAGTACGTAAGCGAAGGAGAAGAGTAAAAAAGCGAGCACAGAAGACTCTCGTTGCGAGAGATGAAGGAGCTCTCTTCCTATTCGCATCATTAAAAGGAACGCATAAAGGGAACTGATGAGAAGGACGATAGCAACCAAGAACTGTACACAGTTAATGCCCAATAAGCTCATTAATCCCTGATTAATAAGATAGATCGGATAGTAGAAAAAAGCCAACAAAGGGTGTCTATGCACATCGTAGGCTGTTGTCCAGTCGGTAACAACGCAATAAGTGAGTGGGTCGAAACCTGACACATGGAACCAATCGAGGAAGTTTTTCCGATAATCCCTTGATATTCTTGAGAACACCGAATAGTAAGGAATAATCACTGTGGCGTGCATGATGAGCTGCCACAGGAGGAATAAACAAACCGAAAGGCGCTCGTCTTTTCTTATTTTAATAAACTTCATCCACATAGCTTACGACATTAAGCTTACGACATTAAGTAATAGACTGTCTGTCCTGCATTGTAAATCCAAAGGTAGATGGTTAGCATAATTAACGCCACGCGCATCAATTTTAGCCATTTCATCGACAATCGTTTCAGTAAATAACCATAGGAGATGGGGATAATGAATGCCCATCCTGAAGTCATTATATACACTTCAGTGACGGCAAATCCGAGGATGAGATGCAAGGTGAGGTCACAAGCAAACCAAGCTAAAAGCATTTTAAAGAACCGTTGCTTATAGCTAAACACTATACCTACTATAAATAAGAGGACAATAAAAGCCTCGATGAAATAGTTCAAACTCCAGTTGTATTCCACGAAGATGGGACGTTCCCACGAAACATCCTTTAATAACGAACGCTGATGAAGCTGAATAGACTCGCCAAAAAAGTTCTCTACGATGGTCGGAACACGTGGTGTAGAGACATCCATCAACTTTGTTATCACCCCTTCTCCTACAGGCTGACCGAGGTGTGTTCGCTGCCATTCATCCCTTTGTTTCTTGTGTTCGAGCACCTTCTGCGGGTTCTTCTTCAGTGTTTCGCTTTCGATATGACGCACAACTGCTTGCTGTGGAACCTCCAAAAGATAATATTGAGACTGTTGAATACCGAGCAACAAGAGCAATGGCAGGACTACTCCGATAGAAATAAACTTACAGGTAAATACCTTCTTTCCATTGGTAAACAAACCTGCTAACAGGGTCTTCACCCCATTTGAAGTTGCCATTCCTGCCGTGAAGAAGGTTAGAACTAACGATTGCCAAGCTGTTAGTAATTGTCCTTTCTTCATCTTCTTTCCCGTGATGTAGAGTGTCAGAGAGAGGAGCATCAGGGAGATAACAAAATGATCGGGCACCATGGTTGGGATGAGTACGTGTCCAAAAGAGAATAACAACAAGGTAAGTAGTCTTGCATCTTTCCGCCTCAACTCCAATACTTCACGGAAAACACGGTACATAAAGAGAACTGCATAGAATGCCGAAAAGACAATGATAACAGCCATGAAATACACAGCAAAGTTGTATCCTACATTTTGTATGAGCCAATCATTGAGCAGATAGAGCGGATAAAGAAAAGTAAGATACAACGGATGACGCGAGGTAACAAAGTGAATACGACCTCCCGAAATCATTATCCACGACCAGCAATCATAGCCTGACATACGAAAATTCTTGGTAAAGATACTCCAAAATCCTCCATGTGCATCCATAGTGTAGACGTGATAGTGGCTTGCTATCACCATCGCATTGAACGTAACAAAGACTGCTAACATGGCAAAAGCCAGCCAGCGTTCTTCTTTCTTCACCTTGAAAATATCGAATATGTGCATTGAGTAGCTTTGGTTATTTGGTACAAAGGTACAAATTAAAGCACATTTAACAAAGGAAATAAGGAGAAGAACTCGTTTTGCACGTAGCTATCTGCCTACTATTTCAACTTCTTTTCATGATAATAAAAGTTCTTCCGTTAAACACGTAGATTGTTAACAGAATGAGTTTAATCCACATATATGGTATGATTACCTCCCAATTAGATGGTTTTAGAACGGGGGATAAACTACATGATAAACGTCATTAGGTACGAAGTCTATCTGTCTTCTACAAACAACTTATTCTCTTATTAATTGAAGTTTGTAAATTATTTTCGTGCAATTCAAAACCAATACATGCTCTTTTGGCTTCTAAAAGACGCCCAATTGACTTGCAGAAGATGCTCTTTTGAGGTCTAAGTAACGCCCTTTTGAAGTCCAATTAAGCACCTTTTATTTTGCTACTTTATAACTAATTGATTTCCTTATGGTTACAAACCTGCCTCGTATATGTGTTTTTGCCGTTATTTATTGGTGTTTTATTTAAAATTATGTAATGATTTTTCAAACACTTATCTGCAGCTTTTCGAAATCTTGAAATGAAAAGATTTTCAATGAAAGCGGATGAAAATAGGATAGATAATTGACTGTCTTAGCTATATGTCTGTTTAATGAGGAACTTCTTTTCGTGAACAAAACAATTCTTTTCATGAAAACAAGCTGCGTCTGGGGCTTAATAAGGAGTATAACACCTTACTTCCTATGTAAGAAAAAGCGCACTAAAAGGAAGTTGATCGGAACACAAATAGCGAACATAGGAATCAATGCTATCTGCTTGCTGAGACCTAAAAGAAGGAAGATTTTCAGGCAGAAACTTTGCAAAAGGAAGTTGATGATATGCGAAAAGATAAAGCCTACGCCTCGTTTGGTAGTCGACTTTACACGGAAGGTGTAACGTGTGGAAGCGATATAGTTGAATGTGAAGCTAACAAGGTAAGCAATGGTATTTGCGATGAGAGGCTGTAGCCAGCATATTAACAGCAAATATGTACCGTATTGTATGGCTGCAGCTGATGATCCAACGATGATAAAACGTACGATTTCACCGAGCTTTTTCTTGTTCTTTATTTCATTCTTCAGCATGCTATTTCTTATTTCTGAAAGGTTTGTAAAAGCCTTTGTCTGCAAAGTCAAGTAGTTCTTTGTCGCCTCTACTATCTCCAAAGGCGATTAAGTCGTAGGCTTCACGATGTGGATAAAGTGCCGTGAGGCGATTCACCTTTTCCTGTCCATAGCAGTTTTTAGTGGTAAATTGTCCTGTTAGACGACCTCCCTTTGTTTCTATCTGCGTCCCTAATACCTGTATATTTTTATCGATTTCATCGAAAAAAGGTCGTACCCAGTTGTCAATGCTTGCGCTGACGATAAGTACAGTGGCTTGTTCTTCTTCGATAGCCTGTCTTACTTTCTCTATTCCTGCAGGGCGAAGTAGGTGTTTATTTTGCTCTGCAAAGTGTGTACAAAGTGCGTTGAAATCGTCAATATTCATCCCTTTGAAGAAGTAAGAAAAAACCAGCTGCTTTGCCTTCCAGTTAGGATAAAGATGCAGTTTCATCAGTAGAAGGAGGGGTGAAAAGAGTAGAAAACCACGAAACATTTGTCCGCTTCCTTTTGCAAAGCGGATAAATTCAAGGAGAGTATCCTTAGTAGTCAGTGTGCCATCGAAGTCGAAAGCATATATCTTTCTCATGTCCTATTGGATATTCTTAAGTACGTAGATAATGAAAAGGAAAGCAAGTCCGAAGGCTAAGACGATGAGCTGCATAAAACGGTCGTGTATCATCACCTTCGTTGGGTCACCACTCTTCTTGTCGACAACTGATATTTGGATATAACGTAGTAGCCCCAAAAGTACAAAGACACTGGTCAGATAAAGGTGATCCGTGTGGAAATTTGCAATGGTTTCAGGACTTACTGTGTACATAATGTAGCACACGAGGGTGACACTCGCTGTAATCGTAATGGCTTGATTGATAAACGTAAGATTATAACGAATCGTGTTCTGGCGAGGTGCATGGCCAGTCTCGTTCATCCTCACAACATCGTCACGGCGTTTTGCAAAGGACAAGAAGAGCATTAACAAGAATGTCATCAAAACAATCCACTTACTCAGATGTATGTCTGTTGCATATCCTCCGGCAAGGATACGAAGTACAAATCCGAAGGCAATAACACACACGTCAATGATTGCATAACGCTTCAAGCGGAGACAATAACCTATATTTAACAGCCAATAGAAGATGATTACACTGGCTGTTTCTACCTGACGTGTATGCAACAAAAAGGTCGAATTCATCGACAGAACAAACATCAATCCCATCAATATATAGCCCTGTGTAATGCTAACAGCCCCCGATGCCATTGGACGATGACATTTCACTGGGTGCTGACGGTCATCATGAACATCGACTATGTCGTTCAGACAATAGATTGACGAGGCCGTCAGACTAAATGACAGGGCTGTGATTAACCCTGCATAAACCGCCTCCCATTGCAGTAAAGCACCTCCAAAGAAGACTGGAAGGAAGACGATAAGATTCTTAATCCATTGATGTGGACGTATTAACAGTATAAGGTTCTTCATTTTATTCTATTCTCTATGGGCGTTATAATCCCTTTAATTACAGTTTGTAAGAGCCATGCAAATATCAGACTGATGACAATCGTCACAGCAAACTTATGCCAATAAGACCAATCAGTCTGCTCAAGATAATCGAGTACGAAGTGGGAATGTATCAAATAAAGTTCCAAACTCAATGCACCAAAGACTTTTAGAATTTTGTTGATATACTTTGGTGTATGACGAAGGACTTGATTGAAGAGGATAATCGATGTAAACGTAAGGGGGATATAAAGCATACGTTCAAGGAATAAGGGGAACTGTCCGTGCTTCTCTTGTTCAAGAAACAGACAAGAGGAAAGGGCGATAACGAATGTTATCACTATCATCCAAATAGCCGAACCACCCACTGTTTCTTTCCGTTTCACCGCCTCTGCAATGTTAATACCTATAAAGAAGATGGGTGCACGGCTCCAAAATATCTCTAAATGACCTACTACTTCATGCAGTGGGGTAATATATTCGACCACAACACACCACATTATCATGATAACAGGAGTCCAACGATAAATAGGATTCTTGGCAATAAGCATCATATAAAAAGGACTCACAAGATAGAAAACCATGATAGCAGGGATATACCAGAACGTTAGTTCATTGTGCATCCAGAAGTCCCAGTTAATCGTTATATCCCCGATGAGATCGACGATATTCATACTGTGCCCGCTATGTCCTGTGAGATTGATGTTAAGGAAATCTGGTATATAGTAGAGACAGGCCATGAAGAGCCAAGTAGGATAGACACGTAAGAAACGTCGAAGATAAAACTTTCGCAGCGAAGGGTGCTTTGTCCAAGAGAACCACAAGCCCATACCGCTCAAGAAGAGGAAGAAGTCTACACCGATGTTGCCCATTCTCTTCAAGCCAAAGAAGGCATCTTCACGTGGCAGTCCCACATGAAAAAGAATAACGAAGATGATGGCAAAACCCATCAACTCTCCTCGGTAACGGCTTATATCAGCTAATTCAATGCTTCTTATCTTCATTTATTGCGATGAAATCGTATATTTATAAGATTCCTTTACTTTAACTTTGGACTCGGTATCTTCTTCATTAACTCTTTGAACAGCCATGCTAAACAAAGCGACGAGATAACGTAAAGGAGGAGTCCCGTCCAATACTCTCCCCCTCGAGAGATTGGAATAAATATCTTTCTTGTGATAGGATGACAAACGAAAAGGGCTGCTGAGATGCTGCCAACCCACGAGAGAACACTCATAACAGAGAAGTACTTATTGCCAACTACACCATCTATCCAACTGAGTAATCTCACGAAAGTAATAGCGGCAACACATATTACAAGTGGTACAAAATACCATGTTATATAGCTGAAACTCATCAGTAGTATGGCAAATAACGAAAGAACAAAGACGACAAGGTTTGTAGCAGTCGTCCAGGCGTGTGCGTATCTCGCATAAAGTACACCAAAACCAAATGGCAGCATACCACCGATAAAGTTATATCTCCAGCGGTTCAAAGCCTCACTCTCTGGTTCACAAGATAACTGTATAGCAAAGCAAAGCACTATCAACACAACATTCCACGCCCAATGTCGACGATAGAGAAAGAGTCGATACACGATATACAACTGTATCATAAGCCCAAAGAACCAGTAAGGACCAGGCCAAATAATATCGTCAGGATTGGGAAGAAGATTATTAAAAAGTCCCATTTGACCGATAATATCCATCACATGATAATCGTGGGGAGCGTCTGTAATAGCGTCAACCATTGTAAAAGCCACAAAGCCAACTATCATCATACGGAAAAGTTTTACCCAATGATACTTGATAAAACCAAAGACTGGAAGACTTGGTTGTGTCTGCAGCATACTTGTTGGCACTATTGGCTGTTGCTTCTCGTGCTTCATCGTCAAGCCGTATGCTGATAAAAAGAGGAATACAGGTACTCCATAATGCCCAAAGAACGATAGAATATGGAAGAAGAACAATTCGTTCCAGGATCCCTGTAACACTTGATAGAGTTTGTCTACATTACGTTGGAAATACTGGTATTCGTTCTCCTTTACCACTGGTCGCAACCAATGGCAGTAATTATGTAGGAAGATTCCGATAATAGCAAGCCCTCTCAACGCATCACACTCTACCCGTGTAAGCAACGCTTCTCGGCGTTCTTTCGTCTGTTTTGGTACGGAATGTTCTGTATATGTATTCTTTTCCTTATTCAACATCCTAACTTTAATGATTGATTTTGTCCTTTTTAAGCGTTTCTTTATACTGCTCTAATTCTTCTCTCTGCGTCCAGTAGCCACCTTGGAAGCTGTCTTCTATTTAGATATAGACTTCTGCTTCGGTAAGAGATGCTTCTCTGAAGGACGAGTAAGCTTATCGTAATCCGTTGTATTCTTTAGTATTCTCGGTCTCATTTCATTGTATTGCGGACTGAGGATATTATACTCTGCATGGTAGTCTTTCGTATGAATACCTGCCAAATAGAGTAGCATATGCGGTAGTGCATCCGTCATAAAACGACGGTTTTTAGCACCGATTATTTCCTTGTAAATGTCGGGATGCTTAGCAGCATACTTATAAGAGCAGAAGATCCAGAAAGGAATTTCAAACTCATAATGCGCTAAGTCGTAATCAATAGCAGCCGAGTGATTGCGGCAGATGAATCCACGATTACCCTCATAGCATTCCTCTCCATGATCAGGCATATAGATAATAATAGCCTCCTTGTCCTCAAAACGACTAATAATAGCATCTACAATGGAGTCATTATATAAGATAGCATTGTCGTAATCAGCCAATACATTTCGCTGTTTCCCATCAAGATCAGCACGTTTCTTCTCATAGTCTTCTGCCTTAAAGTGACGACGGTCGCTTGGGAAACGTTGGTTATATTTGACGTGCTGCCCGAGGAGATGGAAGATGATAAGGTTATGATCGGTGTTGTGTTGTTGCTGATTTTTATCGTAATCATCGAGCAAACCTCGATCAAATCGGTATAATTGTTGATTGCGTGAATCGAACATCGCCGCTGAAAGTTCTGGATGATTGAGGAAGAATCCACCACTAAAATCATACACAGCCTGCTTTGCCTTAGGCAAGAACTGATTGGTGATAAAGGTCACATGATAGCCTGCCTTGCGGAAGAGTGAAGGGAAGAGTGGATAGTCGCACCACTCCCCTTTCTCTCCAACAACGTGTAGAGAAAAGACGTTCTTAAACACGAAACTGGTCAGATTCCATGGTGCTACGACATCACTGAACGGTACAAGCAATCCCGACTTCTGGCGCTTAACCTGACGTGGAGTCGTCGGCATGAAATAGCCATACTGTTGCGAATGCAGCTTTCCATAGCTTTCACCGATGATAAGGACGATATTTGGTGATTTAAACGAACAACTATCCACACTCATCTTGTCTTTAGCTTCGATGAGACGGTCAACTTGTTGCGATGCTAACTCATTAGAGAAAATACTGAAAGCAAGGCGATAAACAGGCAGATAGAACTGTGCACAATCTGCAGTTGTTAGTTCATGTTCTACAGACCCAATGGTGTCTAAAGAGAACATTTGTACCATTTCTTTCTTGTTGTGAGCAGATGATTCAATCGCCCAACCAAGAAATACGAGACAAACGCCCCCAAGGATGTGGTGACTATGATTAATGATTTGTTTCGCCACTGTAACCTTATAGCTAATAGCTGGTGGCAGTTTTACCTTCTTCAGAAATGTTGTTAGAATATGAATAAGCATCACAAGCAGTAGTAATTCTACACTTGAGAAGATAAGGTCAGACGTAAAATAACTACTGAAAAACTCGCTTGCCTCACGCTCGTCAGTCTCACCAACAAGTAGGAGCATTGACGGATTCAACGTTGATTGGAACTTTACCCAACAGAAGAGGTCGGTAAGACTCGTGCAGTAAGCGATGATATACAAAAAAGCACGAATCCATCGACGAATCTTTAGAGGGAATAGTGTGAGAATGATGCAAATAACATATAGGTCGAGAAACAACTCTAACCATAGATTACTATATACAGCAGCATCGGGGTTGTTGGTTGGCAACTCCGCATATGATACTAATATACCGATAAGGTACATGAAGAAAAAGAATGAGGCGTTATCTTTAATAGGCTGATACGCCTTATTCAGTAAACTGACAGCATACTTAATAAATTTCATGCAAACGTATATATTTACTTGCAAAGTTAACACTATTTTAGTACAAGGCAAAGTTTAAGTACAAAATAATACGGTGTTAGCAATTAAGTCTTGTTTCGTATGAGTTTTATAGGTCCTTCCATTAAATCTATGGATGCTTCCCCGTATAGGTTTAAACCAACGCTCATTAGCCCACAATAGGTATAATTTTGCTTCTACTATTAAATGTATAAAATGAAAATAGAATAAAGAGTTACACGCTTGTAGGCTATTACTATCTCAAATTAGTTGGTCTTACAAGGGAGGATAAACTACAAGATAAAATGTAAATGGATACTATGTAATCCCGTTTCTACAAGCAACCTATTATCATGCCAATGCTACTTGTAAATTATTTTCATGCTCTCCGAAACCAATACATGCTCTTTTGGCTTCTAAAAGACGCTTAATTGACTTGCAAAAGACGCCCTTTAAGACCCTTACTAACGCCCTTTTGAAGTCTAATTAAGCACCTTTTCTGATACTACTTTATAACTAACTGAATTACTGATGGTTATAATATCACTTTTCACATGTATTTTTGTACTTATTTATAGATCGTTTACTCGAATTTATGTAATGATTTTTCAAGGCGTTATCTATTACTTTTCAAGTATTAAAAAGAAAAAAGTTCCCTGTGTCGGAGGATGAGAAAAGAGTAGATAGTAGCCAGCCCTAACTATGTTTTTGTTCCGTTAACGCTATACAAAAAAGTATCCACACATTCAACCGAAGAACTTAATTCTTACTATAGTATGCCTTCCGATTTGGGTTAAAAACAAAAGAAATAAGTATTATTCTTGGTTAATATTCGTCATTATCATACATTATGATTATCTTTACACTCAAAACTAAATACTTAGAACATGGAATATGACCTTCTATCCTTTTTTAGTATCATCTTATTTTCAATAGCATTATTGGGCTTCTTCTATCTTATCTCCAAGCTCAACCAAATAAGTAATACGCTAAACAACGTCAGTTTTGAGATTTCCACACTGAAACTTATCATTGAAAAGATGCAGCGTGAGAAACAGAAGCAAGCTGAAACAGAAACAGAAACAAAGCCAAAAGAAACTCTTGAACAACCTAAGGAGCAGGTCGTAGAAACTCCGAAGGAAGTTCAGAATGAGTCCGTTAGCCCTAATCCTAACTGGTGTCAACAACCTATAACGGACGAAACACCAACAACCGATAAGGCTGAAGAAACAGAAAATACGACTGAAGACGCACAGCCAGAGTTGCAGGAAACACCAGAAACTATAGAAGTTCCTATTGCACACAATGAGGATATCAGACCTTCTACTGTAGAAATTCCTATTCAAGAGACAGATGATAAGACTCCAGAAGTTGAGGAAGAAGCCCCTGAAACCATTGAAGAACCTGTAGAAGAAGAGCAGGAAGAATCTGCAATGGCTATGGAGGAAGAGGAGGAAATAGAAGAATATGCCACTTCTGAGACCAATTTTGAGAAATATATCGGTGAGAATCTCTTTGGAAAGATTGGTATTCTCATCTTTATCATTGGTATCGGTTTCTTCGTTAAATATGCTATCGACCAGAACTGGATCAATGAGACTGCACGCACATTGATGGGCTATGCAGTCGGCGCAGGTATGTTAGTACTGGCTGAACGATTACACAAACGCTACCATACTTTCAGTTCACTGTTAGCAGGTGGTGCCTTTGGTATCTACTATTTGATTACAGCCATCGCCTTCCATTACTATGGTTTGTTCTCTCATACAATGGCATTCGTGATTTTATGTGTCACAACTATCTTCATGTCGGCAGTCTCCATCCTATACGATAGGAAGGAATTGGCAGTCACAGCACTCGTTGGCGGCTTTATTGCACCGTTCATTATTAGTACGGACTCAAGTAGTATCATTAGCCTACAGATTTATATTACCATATTGAACATTGGTATGTTCTGCCTTGCTATGTATAAGAAATGGGCAATACTACCTATGGTTTCCTTCGGTTTCACCTATATAATATTATGGGGAACAACTGCATTAGGATCATTCTCTGATAGTGAAGCTGTCACAACTTATCCTACCCTATTTGCTTTTGCGACACTATTCTACGTCATCTTCCTATTGCCTGTTGTCTTTATTCTGCGCACACAGTATGGTGAAAATACCAGACTTGGACTATTGGGTATCATCACAGCTAATAGCTTCATGTATCTTATTTATGGCGATTTCCTCTTACAACACTTCGAGGCATCATCTGATACGACAGCTTACTTAGCTTTCTTCATAGCTGCTATCAACCTGGCAATACACCTTTATTTGCGATTCCGCGTCGAAGGACAAGACACACTGCGCAACCTTATGTTAGGACTTGCGGTCACATTCGCCTCTATGGGTATTCCAATTCTGTTCAGCGCAGCCAATGTTCTTATGGTATGGGCAGCTGAGTCAGTACTTCTTTTGTGGCTCTTCACAAAGGAGAAAAACAGAATCTACGAGTTGGCTTCAGCAGTATTATTACTCTTAACATTGGGAGCATTGGCATACTACAGAACAACTGACACCTTCATCCATGATACAGGAGATAGTTTATTCTTCAATGGTGCCTTCTTTGTGACTACATTTGTAAGTATAGCCTACTATGTTGTAGCTGTCATTATGCAATTTAATAAGGAACTATTCAGTGATACAAAGCGTCTAATCGCATACACTCCATGCAATGCTATAGCCTATGCGTTGGGCTTCAGCATCCTGTTCCTTGCTTTCAGAGACAACTTCCACTTCCATCTTGAGCAACCAATATCAGAGTATGCGTCTCTACTTACAGCAAACATAATGCTCTTAGGAGGAGCACTTATCCTGCGCAAACGCTTCGAAATAAGTGAAAACAAGTTAGCATACGAGATAAGCCTCTACCTTGCAGGAATCTTATTTGCTATGACTGTATGGAATTACACCGCCCCAGAAGGACTCTTACTAAGATGGTTAATGGCACTCGTAACAATCGCTTATATGGCATATTGTATGCGTGGTCAACTCCTTGTAACCTCTAATCAGCGAAACTTACATATAGAATACTCCATTATATCAACACTGATGTGGCTTACTTTGACGCGTTTATTGCTGATTACTTTCAATGAAGTAAACTTCAGTACCGCCTTCTCTTTGTCGTTAGGTATTGCAGCCTTCATCTTGATGTGTATCGGTATGCGTTACCACAGTAAGGAAATTCGTATTGTTAGCTTGGCAGAATTCGGTATTGTCATTGGCAAACTCATTCTCAATGACGTATGGGCAATGCCTGCTCTTGGTAAGATTATTGTCTTCATCAGCCTTGGAGCCATTCTCCTTATCCTCTCATTCCTCTATCAGAAGCTTAAAGATGCTCTCTTCAATGAGAAAGAACAAGAACAGGAGTAAGCCTCAACATCAGACATTAACATAACAACAATCGCCCTCATCTGTCCAAACTTCATTTCTATCTTGGACTGATGAGGGCGATTGCCATTATACGATATCAGCTTTATCCCTTATCAAAAGAGCAGCAATATCTGTAAGAAAAAGACTTTACTATTTAAATATTGAGCAACACAATGTTGTTCATAAGTAATTCTTATTGCACTGCGGATAGTGCAATTTATGCAGAATATTGCACTGTCCATAGTGCAATCTCGATTATACATACCATTAAGAAATGCTTATATACAAGACTATCTTGTGAAGTTTTTCCACATATTAGTTAACTATTAACCTCTTATTATCTTTATTATAATAGCCTTTAAACACCATTCTTCCCATCTTCAACCTATGTGCGAGTACTCCGCACATGCCGTGCTGATGGTTAGTACCAATGGTGTTTGGCGTCCGCACCATTGGTGCGGAGTACTAAACACATTGCAATAACTTGTCAAAATGGGGGCAACTTATTGATAGAAGCAAGCTATACTACCAAAACAAACTAACCAATATGCGGTTAAAAAAGTTTCACATACAAGAGAATAATATTACAGTAACAGATAGTCACAACAAATAAAGCTGTCCTTTTATAAGTTTAAAGACATCGAAAATTACCGACGGAGCATGTTAAAAGAATAAAAAAAACACACCATGAATGTAGTTCTTCAGTAAAAAAAACGACTAATAGAATAACATTGATCTTTTTTATTTACCTTTGTAATAAGATAATATCTAAGACAAGTAACTTCTTAATAACACCTTTAAGGTGAGAAGAAGTAACATTAAATGGCAGAAAAGTATATATTTAACAGATAAAATAATAAGCACATGAAAGCAAAAATCTTACTTTTTGCAGCCTCATTCATAGCTACATCAGCTATGGCACAGGGACTGAAGTCGGGCGTAGACCGCAACAACATGGACTTCAACGTGAAGCCCGGTGAGAACTTCTATGAGTATGCTGCAGGTAACTGGTTGAAGAGCCATCCGCTTGACAAGGAGCATCCAATGAACGGTGCCTTTGTTGATTTGGAAGAATTGAACAAGAAACGCATCCGTGAAATGGTTGAGGACTATGCTAAGAAACCACAAACGAAAGGCACTGTAGCACAGAAGATTGCTTCTATCTACAACCTTTACATGGATAGCGTACGCCGCAATCGTGAGGGATATACCCCTATTAAGCCTGTATTGGCTAAGATTCGTGCAGCAAAGAATCGTAAGGAACTCATCAAACTGATGTATGACCTCGACGTGAAAGGCTATGGCACCTTCCCTGTTGGCTTTGGTATGACAGTAGATGCGATGAACTCTGACCGTTATATCATTGGTATCTCACAAGGCGGTCTTGGTCTTGACCCTGAATATTACACAAAGCCTAACGACCAACAGAAGGCTGTTATAGCAGCATATAAGAGTCTGAACAACGATTTGTTCAAGATGACTGGCAACGATGCTGCAACTGCTAAGAAGAAGATGGAGGCTGCTTTCTCTATTGAGAACCAGATTGCAAAGGTTAGCTATGACCAAGTAAAGTCACGCGACCCACAAGCTAACTATCACCCAATGACTTGGGAGCAACTCTTGAAAAACTATCCTGGTGTCGATTGGAACTACCTTTTGAAGGCTTCCGGCTATCCAAATAACGGTGGAAAGGTAGATGTTGGACAGCCAGAGCCTGTACATGAAGTTGAGAAGATACTTGCTACAGCTCCGTTAGACGCATTGAAAGCCTACATGGAACTTGCTGTTATCTCAAGTTCTGCAGGTATGTTGTCTGATAACTTCTCTGATCGTAACTTTGAATATACCAAGGTGGCATATGGTGTTCAGCAGCAACAGCCACGTTGGAAGCGTGCTTTGTCTTTCGTACAGGGTATCATGGGTGAGGCTGTAGGTAAGCTCTACGTACAGAAATACTTCCCTGAGAGCAGCAAGCAACGTATGATTACATTGGTAAAGAACCTCCAAGATGCTTTTGCACAGCGCATTGAAGAGAACACATGGATGACTGCTGCAACAAAGCAGAAGGCTTTGGAGAAGCTACAGGCATTCGACATCAAGATTGGCTATCCTGATAAATGGCAGAATATGGATAGCGTTTTCGTGATTGATGACAATAAGTCATTGATTGAAAACGTGAAGGCTGTACAGGAAGCAGCTATGAAGTACCGTATTGCTAAACGCTGGGGTAAACCTGTTGACAAGAAGGAATGGCACATGACTCCACAGACGGTTAATGCTTACTATGACCCAACAACCAACAGTATTAACTTCCCTGCAGCTATTCTCCAGCCTCCTTTCTTCGATCCAACAGTGGATGATGCAGCTAATTATGGTGCTATCGGTGCTGTCATTGGTCATGAGATGAGCCACGGATTTGACGACCAAGGTTGTCAATTTGATAAGGATGGTAATATGAAGAACTGGTGGACAGAAGAGGATAAGAAGAACTATGACGCTCGTACAAAGGTTCTTGTAGACTGGTTCAACAAGCAGGAAGTAATCCCTGGCTTGTATGTTAACGGTGAGAAGACACTCGGTGAAAACATCGGTGATAACGGAGGTTTGAACATTGCCTTCCGTGCACTTGAAAACAGTATGAAAGTAAAACCATTGAGCGATATGGACGGATTCACACCTGCACAGCGTTTCTTCCTCGCTTGGGGACGTGTTTGGGCAAGTAACGTTGCTCCTCAGTTTGTTGCTTATATTGTCAATTCTGATGTTCACTCACCAAGTATCAGCCGTGTGAATGCAGCCCTTCCAATGATTGATAACTGGTATAAGGCTTTCGACATCAAAGAAGATGACAAACTCTTCGTTCCTCAGCAGAATCGTGCACACATCTGGTAAGAGAATATTTTGATAATGTACATATCATTTGATATGCCTTATAAGCTCTGTAGTGTCACTATCTATTAAGCAATGACCACAGAGTTTTATACCTAATATAAAGGGAGTGTGTCCTACAAAAAGGATCCACTCCCTTCTTACTTTTGGACGTTTCTTTTTTAAACTTCTACCTTCTCGTATCAAAGTAGTTTTTGTTAAACAAAAATCAAAAGTCTTCCTATCGACAAAACTAAAATCAAAATACAATGAATAAATAACCACAAGCAACCTTTTTGAGCACAGAGAAGGATGAAAAAAGAGAAAAATAAGAATGAGATTTCATAGTCATTCTTTTATCAGATTAAGCATAAAAAACACTGATTTCACCGTAAATTAGAACTAAATATTTTACGAATAGAATAATCTTTAAGCCCTAAAAATCAGACACATTATCCTCTATTATAGGTGTAGCAACAAAGTATTTTGTCATAATTTAACAAGTACAACGAGAAACATGATACTTTCCTTAATTCTCATATTATTGATAAGAAATAGTATTATTTATCTATTAATTCAATAAAATATTGTATATTTGCACCCAACAATAATTTTAATTGTAGATAAAATAGTAAAAAGTTTTTGCATAACAGCGCAAGTTATATGCATTACTGAGCATAAAGAGCATCACAGGAACATAATAAACAGATTAAGATTCAAGATTTCAAGCAGCAGTAGGTAAGCTTACAAAACAACATTCTTTCAGTAAAGACGGAATAAGAAACAAAGACATCGTTCTGCAAGAAACAAATAGATGTACAGACAAACATCATAAGTCTTGCCTAAATTCACCTGCTAAAATATAATAAAAAAGGAAACATACATACTGAATCTTTTCAGATTAGCATAAATAAAAATAACTACCAAAATCCTATTTTCAATGGGATATTTTTAGTTACCAGTGGGATTTCATCGTGAGATGAGATCCCACACCTTTTTTATAGAAGTACAAGATGATTCCTCTATTGTGCAAAATTCATCCTGTTCCCCACCCAACTAATATCTGAAAAGCAGTTTTATAGAATCTTTATCTCCTATAACTGTAATCATTTCATTTCTTTTCAGTATCTTTGCATTCGGATAAATCATCAATTAAAAACAGAAAGAATATGAACGTAGGAGATAAAGCACCAGAGATTCTGGGTACTGATCAGGATGGAAAAGAAATTAAGTTGAGCGATTATAAAGGACAAAAGATTGTTCTTTATTTCTACCCTAAGGATTCAACATCAGGCTGCACAGCACAGGCATGCAACCTTCGTGATAACTACAAGGAATTAAGAGACAAGGGATATGTGATTATTGGAGCAAGTATACAGGACGAGAAGTCACACAAGAAGTTTATTGAGAAGAACGAACTTCCTTTCCCACTCATTGCCGATACCGACTTAAAGCTCGTTGAGACATTCGGTGTTTATGGTGAAAAGAAGATGTATGGCCGCACCTACATGGGTACATTCCGCACTACTTTCATCATCAATGAAGATGGTATCATTGAGCGCATCCTCGGTCCAAAGCAAATTAAGACTAAGGATCACGCTGCTCAAATCCTTGCAGAAGACTAAGTCTTGCAATGGAAGACATAGTAAAAGAAAGTCGATAACACGCTCATAATAATAAGAGAACGCCGATAATAAAAAATTCAAAAAAACGCTCCCTACTAAAAGAGATGTGATAAAAAAGAAACGAGACAACTATGTCTAAAGCTCAAGACACAAGCAGTAAGAAAACGAAGACGATAAGCAAAGATAGCAAAAATCTAAGGGATCAAAAGCAACCTCACCATTCACTTCACTCTTCACTTGGAGAGGAAGGGATGGTGAGGTCTTTTTCTAAGGATATAGAAACGAAGTCATTACGAAAAAGACTCCTTACCCTTGCTAACAAATATGAAACTTCGTCCTTTCTCAATGGCGACCCATCATGGTTTATGCACCAGGTGATTGGCAAAAGAAATCAAGAAACCATCGCTTTTATTGCTGCTTGCCTAAGTTATGGTTCACGACAAGTTTTCCTGCCTCGCATACAATATCTGCTCGATTGCTCACGTAGCGAACCCTACGAATGGATTAAAACAGGAAGATACGCACTCGACATTCCTAATGACAATCAATGCTTCTATCGCTTGTATACCAATGCTATGATGTGCGACCTCTTCCACGCACTACGAAAGATGTATGAGGAGTATGGCGACATGGAGAATTACATTCGCAGCTATGCAAACCTCCAAAAGGGAAGTAAAAAGACTGATGCAATTACCGCTATTGAAGCTATTTGTGACCATTTTTTTAAACATGAAGCAGTCGGAATCGTACCCAAAAACACGAATTCAAGCTGTAAACGTGTATGTATGTTCCTACGCTGGATGGTTCGAACCGACTCTACAGTAGACCTTGGACTATGGTCAGATCTTATCGACCAACGTTCGCTCATCATCCCTCTTGATACTCATGTCATACAGCAGTCTCTGCAATTAGGTCTCATCACAAGCAAGACTGCTTCTATGTCGGTTGCACGAAAACTAACCGATAAACTGTTAGAAATCTTCCCTAATGACCCTCTAAAAGCTGATTTTGCCCTCTTTGGATATGGAGTAAACCAGAAATAGAACAATCATCCTAATTTGATGACAGGCTCAAAGGATGAGTAAGGTTCTTCCGAAATATGGAGTACTCAACAAAAAGTCTTATATAATAGGCACACGGAGTCACGGAGGGGACGGAGGTAAACGCTATATCACGGAGGTGCTGACAGCACAAAGAGCAACTGAGGTATAGCGTACAGATTCTTAATAACTTTTGGAATAAATGCTTTGGGCATAAAGTTACTAAAAAAGTGTGCAAACAAGCTCCATCGCTCTATGCACCGACGGTGCCTCCGTGACTTCCATTGCTTTGTTTTAATAATCCTCCGTCCTCTCCGTGCCTCCGTGTGACTTTTCGTCAGAAACCTAACCTTAAGTGGCAAACCTTATCATTCCAAAATCCTGAAACCCTAAAGTAAGAACTCGTATTCTTTATTAGCTTTGTAATAAAAATTCAAAGACTCAGAAATTAAAGAGGCTTAATTGGACGCTAACTAAGGCTTAATAGCCTTGCAAAAGGTGCCCTTTTGAGGTCTAACTAACGCCCTTTTGAACCCTTATTAAGCACCTTTTAAAACGCGATTCCATATAACACTGATTTTAAGATAGTTACAAAAGCTGAAGTAATGGGCATTTTTTCTTGAATATCAGACTTCCTTTACGTTCTTTTTGTAAAGTTATTTCACACCCTCTGAATACAAAAACCGGTTTTCGAAAAGGAAAGAAGGGAGTATAAACAAGCGAAAGACGGTACTTAAAAACAAAGAAAAACAAAAATCCCGACTACGTTATAAACGCAGACGGGACCTTGTTACTACTCTCAAATTTCTAAATTACTTTCTTAATTAGGCAGCGATGTGATTATTCAAGTTAACTGCCTTTGCTACTAATGCTGCAACTACTACAGCTGATAATACTACTGAAATCATAATCTTTTTACCTTTAATGGGGAACCTTTTTCCCCCTGTTCATTAATATGTTATCCTTTAATTACGAGTGCAAAGTTAGGCAAAAACAAAACATCCAACAAAAGATACAAACAATAAACTTAGGAATCTACCTTTTAATTAGCCTGTATCAAGTCAATTGACGTAAATCAAAGAAATATCACTTGCTTTTCTCAATTATTTAAACTAACTTTGCCAGCCGCAAGCAAAAAGGCACGAAAAGAATGGAGAAAAATCAAGAATTACGCAATGCGTGGGACTTTGTAGAACACACTGGAATAAGTATTTTTCTCACAGGAAAGGCTGGAACAGGTAAAACCACCTTCCTTCGGACACTCAAGGAACGCAGCAATAAAAGAAATATTATTGTTGCTCCTACTGGCGTGGCTGCTATCAATGCGGGCGGTATGACGATTCATTCTTTCTTCCAGTTGCCCCTCTCGCCTTTCGTACCCAATACTAACATCAAGAATCGATTTGATTATAGCAAAGAGAAACGCAAGATTATGCGTACTCTCGACTTGCTTATCATTGACGAGATTAGTATGGTACGAGCTGATGTTCTTGATGCAATTGACTCCGTTTTACGTCGTTTTCGTGAGCCAGATAAGCCCTTTGGTGGTGTACAACTCCTGATGATAGGCGACTTACAACAGCTTACTCCCGTTGTAACTCCTGAAGAAGAGGAACTATTACGACAGTATTATGACACTCCTTATTTCTTTGGTTCAAAGGCATTACGCAGCATTAGCTATGTAACTATTGAGCTAACCCACGTCTATCGACAGCAAGATGCGACCTTCATCACCTTACTTAATAATATAAGAGAGGGAAAAGTTTCTGCAGATGACCTCCAGCGCCTCAACGAAAGATATGATCCAACGTTCCAACCAAAGGAGGGTAGTGATTATATTCGATTGACAACACATAACAGACTGGCGGAAAGCTATAACGAAGACCAACTTCGTAAACATCCCGCAAAAGCTTATACCTTTAGCGCAGAAACCGATGGTAACTTCCCTGAATACAACTACCCAACGGACTTCAACCTTACGCTGAAGACGGGTGCGCAGGTGATGTTCATACGTAATGATAACAATGGACGTTACTATAATGGGCGTATTGGACACATCACCCATGTTGATAACGAGAAGATATACGTTCTTTGCCCTGGAGAGGATGAGGAATTTGAGGTTGAAGTTGAGACATGGGAGAACACTAAATACACCTTAAACGAGAAAACAAAACAAATAGAAGCAGAGGTGCAGGGGACTTTTAGGCAGTATCCACTGCGTCTGGCGTGGGCTATCACGATACATAAAAGCCAAGGACTTACCTTTGAACATGCTATTATAGATGCGCAAGCATCCTTTGCTTCGGGACAGGTTTATGTTGCATTAAGTCGTTGTAAGACCTTAGAAGGTTTGGTTTTGGCATCTCCGATTGGTAATACTGCGATTATAAATGATAACCGTGTAAGTGAGTATATCTCACATCAAACAGAAGAAGCTGAAAAGAGTATCTCCGCTTTACCTGCCTTGAAAGAAGAATACCATCGCCAATTACTTATCGAATTATTCAATTTCAACGAGATAAAAACCTACGAAACGGCTCTCTTTAGGGTATTAACAGAGTTCTTCTTCAAGTTTACAAAGATAAATGCACTGCATAAGATGGCGCTTACTGACTTAGAGTCACGCATCATTCAAGTATCGATGAAATGGGAGAATCTTATCAAAAAGATGACAACCGAGCAGCTTCACGAAGAGGATTTCAAGGAGAGAATAAAGAAAGGAGCGCTCTACTTCCATAGTGAGTTGACCGAAATCTTCAGTAGAATGATAGAGTTGACCAAGGAAGTACAGACAAATAATAAAATAGGTGCTAAACGTTTTGACAACGCTTACACTGAACTTAAACAGACTTATCTGGCAAAGCATGATCTGTTAGAAAGCATAATGGAAGATGGTTTCTCGATTACTACCTACCTCACAGCAAAGCAAGAGGCTATTCTCAATAGTATTTCCGATGGAAACGAGAGAAAAAGAAGAAAGAGAAAAGAAGATAAAGACAAACCTAAAGAGAAGAAAATAAGCACTTCTGAACAGACATATAACCTCTTCAAAACTGGAAAAAGCGTTGAAGAGATTGCCAAAGAGCGAGGGTTAACAGAAGGTACAATCCAAGGACATCTCGTATCTTACATCCTAAATGGAGACATAAAGCTTGAAGAAGTGATTGATGAAAAGAAAATAAATATCATCAAGCGGATAATTAAAGCTGTTGGAACAGAGAGCGGAATGAACCCTATTAAGGAGTTATGCCCTTCAGATATAACCTATAATGACATACGATTAATTATGAAAACAATGGTAACTTAAAGACTAAACAAAACCTTTACAATCTTATAAAAAGAGGGATTACCATGCTTCTCAAGGTAATCAAACTATCAAAAAACGTCAAAAAAGAAGACCTAACAAAATAAATCAACCTCTGAGACGTTGTCATACAACATAAAATCCCAGCAAAGACCGTACTAAAAAGGAAAGAGTGAGGTTTTCTGAGATTATTTTATTATCTTTGTATTAGACAACAACACAAATATATCATGATACTAAGTTATGCAACCTCATTGGCAGCTATAATTGCTTCGGCTATATGCTTTGCCATCATTGCATTGATGTATTGGAAGTCACCAAGTGGTCCACTCACTTTTAAGCGTAGAATAATTATATTGGACTATGCCCTTCTTCTTCTATATCTTTGCTGTCATTTTATTCGGAGTGAGAACGATGAGACCGAAATATTATGTGTTCCATCGATATTATCATTATACCTTCTCTGGGAGTCTTTCCTTATCACATGCACGACATTCAGCAATGGAAAGATTTACAAGAATACGTATGCTCTGTTATTCTATAACCTCCTACCGCTATCACTACTTGTCCCACAGATGATATATGCAGCGAACGGAGACATTCATCATTACCAGAATTACAGTCAACTACAGGCTGATCTCCAGCAAACGATGCCAATACAAGCATTAATGCGTATTATCTTTTCAGCAGGTATCCTCTTCTGCAAGCTATTGATGATTATAGAGATTGTAACACAACAGATTAAGTATAAGCATCAAATTATCGATGAAAATGGAGATCTTAGAGGTATAGCACGACGCAACAAACTCTATTTAGGGACGGGAATACTCCTCATAATGATAACGATAGGACAGCTTGTTCCGTCTACAATTTACCATGCCTTATTAAAGATTTGTATCATATTTACTGTCATAGCAATCACACGTTTTTACGTGAATCTACATAAACACATTATGATTTTGGAGTCAAACAACTATAACAAAGGCAACTCTATTAAAGAGAAAATAGACAAGTGGCTTCATCAGGACCCATTCCCATTGGCTGATACAGAGCTTACAATGGAGAAGACGGCAGCATCTATAGGAATACAGACCGTAGCCCTCTCCTACTATATCTATGAGTTTGCGGGTAAGACATTCCTATCTTGGCAAAGCGAATGTCGTATGATTCATTGCCGCGAGTTACTCAAAAACGATGACAAAAACATCTCAGAAATCGCATACGAATGTGGTTATAGCGACCTTGCGGCTATGAGTAAAGCCTTCAAAAAGAGGTTCGGAGTAGCTCCAACCATTTATAGGAAGAGGCTTAGCGACACTAAAAGACCTCAAAACACAGAATCGCTTGAAGATGAAGTTTAATCGATGAAATGGGCGAAAAATGACGTTTTAAAAGGGTATAAAAGGTAGTTATAATAAAAAATAAGTCTTATAACAAATATAATTTATTTGCACAGACATCTTTTTTCCCACAAAATAACTATCTTTGTAATATCAATTAAAGATATTTCTTGAGTAGCAATCAAATTACGTTTAAATAGTTATTAGTAAGTTAATAGTCAAATTAAACTAATTAGGATGGTCCTCGTGAGAAGATTGCCTAATGATTTTTTGAGTCAAATAATTTTTTGAGTTATTTAGTTAAGTGGCTGAGTGTATGTCTGCGTGAGCAGATATACACTTTTTTCTTTTCTATAGTTTGAGCCGATAAATCGCGTGGTTTCATAAGAACTTCACACATAAACAATTCTTTAGAAGCCTACCTTATAATTCACAATGAGGCAAACACACCTCTTCCCAACCATCTTTATCCATTGTATTATAGCTTGTTCCATGTCGTGTTCTTGGTAAACACCAACTGTGCGGAGCATGAGCACCAACCGTGCGAAGCACTAACACCATACGTGCGGAGGGTTAAATACCTTATAATATACGACTAAGATGAAAGCCGTTTGCTGTTATCAAAGAGTTGTATAGCCCAAAATGAAATGACATTATTGGATTAAGAGGCTTCCTTTATCAAAGACAATAGGAATGAAAAGAGCATAACTATCAGCTTTAAAGTACAATTTCGATTAAAAATTATTAGGCTGTAATAATAGAGAATAATATCCTTAAATACTTTGCCAGATAATCTGAAAATAACTAATTTTGCAGATAGAACTTTCATTATAAGACAAAAGATATGGCAAATTTAAGATTTGGAGCTGTTGAAGAAGCATTCAAAAAACGCCCCTTAGAAGTCAAGACACCTACAGAACGTCCAGAACAGTTCTATGGTAAGTACGTCTTTAATCGTGCAAGAATGTACAAGTATCTCCCTGTTGATGTGTACCAAAAGCTGATAGACGTCATTGACAATGGTTCACGATTAGACCGTTCCATCGCAGATGCAGTAGCGCAAGGCATGAAGAAATGGGCAGAGGAACATGGAGCAACTCACTACACCCACTGGTTCCAACCGCTAACAGAAGGTACAGCAGAGAAACACGATGCCTTTGTCGAGCATGATGGCAAAGGAGGAATGATTGAAGAATTCTCAGGAAAACTACTCGTTCAACAGGAACCTGACGCCAGTTCTTTCCCTAATGGAGGAATCCGCAATACCTTTGAAGCACGTGGCTATTCAGCCTGGGACCCAACCAGTCCTGTATTCATCATCGAAGACACACTTTGTATTCCTACAATATTTATATCTTATACAGGAGAAGCACTCGACTACAAAGCACCATTATTAAAATCACTCCATGCTGTTAATGTTGCAGCAACTAAGGTTTGCCAATACTTTTATCAAGACGTAAAGCAGGTTCACACTAACCTTGGATGGGAACAAGAATACTTCCTTGTAGATGAAGACTTGTACTTTGCTCGCCCTGACCTTATGCTTACAGGACGTACGCTGATGGGGCATGACTCTGCAAAGAACCAGCAAATGGACGACCATTACTTCGGTACAATCCCTGAGCGTGTACAAGCTTTCATGAAGGATCTTGAGATACAAGCACTCGAATTAGGTATTCCTTGTAAGACACGTCACAATGAGGTTGCCCCCGGTCAGTTTGAGTTGGCTCCTATCTTTGAGGAATGTAACCTTGCTGTAGACCATAATATGCTACTGATGTCACTCATGAAGAAGGTTGCACACAAGCATAGTTTCCGCGTTCTTCTACATGAGAAGCCTTTCGATGGAGTCAATGGTTCTGGTAAGCATAACAACTGGAGCTTAAACACTGACACTGGTATTCTCCTCCATGCAGCAGGTAAGACACTTAACGATAACCTTCGTTTCGTAGTCTTCATCGTAGAAACCTTGATGGCTGTCTATAAGCACAATGGTCTTCTGAAAGCATCAGTAATGAGTGCAACCAACGATCATCGTCTTGGAGCTAACGAAGCACCACCTGCTATTATTTCCTCATTCCTCGGAAAACAGATTAGTGATCTCCTTGAGCATATAGAAAAGGCTGACAAGGAGAACATCTTTAGCCTTACTGGAAAGACTGGTTTACAGATGGACATTCCAGAGATTCCAGAGTTACTTATCGATAACACCGACCGTAACCGTACATCTCCTTTTGCCTTTACAGGTAACCGCTTTGAGTTCCGTGCAGTAGGTTCTGAGGCTAACTGTGCATCTGCAATGATTGTACTGAACACTGCTGTAGCAGAAGCTTTAGAGCGTTTCAGCGAGCGTGTTGACACCTTGGTTGCGAAAGGAGAAGACCTAACATCAGCAATCATCGATATCATTCGTGAAGATATCAAGACCTGTAAGCCTATCCACTTCGATGGAAACGGATATTCTGATAGCTGGAAAGAAGAAGCCAAGAAGCGTGGACTTGATTGCGAATCAAGTTGTCCTAAGTGCTTCGACCGCTACCTTGACGAAGATTCTATCAAGATGTTCGAGTCGATGAACGTGATGAAACGTAACGAGTTGGAGGCACGTAACGAGGTAAAATGGGAGACATACACCAAAAAGATACAAATCGAAGCACGTGTAATGGGCGATTTGGCGATGAATCATATCATCCCTGTGGCAACACATTACCAGAGTCAGTTAGCGAAGAATGTGCAGAATATGGTCAATATCTTCGGAGATGTAGAGGGTAAACAGCTCAGCGAGCGTAACATAAAGATTATACGTGAGATTGCTGAACGCACTAATATCATCGAGACTGGTGTTGAAGAACTTGTCAATGCACGTAAACAAGCCAACAAAATAGAAAGTCAACGCGAAAAAGCTATCGCTTATCATGATACTATCGCACCAAAGATGGAAGCCATCCGATATCAGATTGATAAATTAGAGTTAGTGGTCAGCGATGAGCTTTGGACACTTCCGAAGTATCGCGAACTGCTCTTTATCAGATAAAAGATTGCGATTTCATCGACAATTAACACTTTCTTCGTATCTTTACTTAACACTGTAAGGGGCGAAGAAAGTACCAAAAGAAAGGCAGGTAATCCAAACATCAACGGATTACCTGCCTTTCTTTTATCGTTCTAAGAAACGTATTAGTGCTCTTCTTTCTCCTTATAGATAACATTATTAGCACCACTTGTGAACTTCAGTGCCTCTGGATGCTCATCTACAAAGCTCTCAATATGACGAACACGCTTCTCTTCGAAGATCTCATCAACTGCTATAAGGATGCCAGTTTCCTCTACATCACCAAACCCATAGTTAATAGCTGTACCGAAGAGTTTCATCGTTGGAGAAAGATTCATATAAGCATTCACTAAAGGAGGGATGTTATATCCCAACTCACGTATCTCTCTATTTAAAATTCTATAGTCCTCCTTAAAACCATTTCCTTGGAAAAGAGCATCCAATTCAGTGGTTGGAGTGTCAATTTTTAACGGTTTAATCGGTATAATAAGGTCATCCTTATCATCAAAATACTTCTTCAAAAAGTAAAGAATCATATCCCTACCACGACGGATATAAGAAGGATACATGGTCATCTTTCCGAAGAAATACTTACATTCAGGGTACAACACCGTCAACGCTCCAAGTCCATCCCAAAGGTTATCTAACGCAAAGATGCTCTTAGAATTCTTACGAACGTTCTGGTAATCCAATGAAACAAAAGAACGTCCAAGCTCAACTGTATAAGGAGCATACTCCTTCATGAACTTATCAGAGAAATGGAACATATGACTTGTTGCGACCTTTGGCTGTCCGTTTTTATCTATTTCCCACTCGCTACCAAAGATATAACGATATCCACCGATAATCTCTTCCGCTTCAGGGTTCCAAACAATCAACTGTCTACAACAATTCTCCATCGTGTCGAACTCATCGACATCCATCGATTTGCCCGTACCACCCCCAGCCGAACGAAAAGCTATTTCGCGCAGACGTCCAATCTCCTTCATCACGTTTGGCGCAATCTTAGCCGTCACAACATAAATTTCATTGTGACTTTT
Source organism: Prevotella melaninogenica (assembly GCF_018127925.1). Taxonomy (NCBI): domain Bacteria; kingdom Pseudomonadati; phylum Bacteroidota; class Bacteroidia; order Bacteroidales; family Prevotellaceae; genus Prevotella; species Prevotella melaninogenica. Next base: position 1,226,856 of record NZ_CP072348.1, read on the forward strand.
GTTCGTCGAACGAAGCATCCGTTCAGGAGTCAACTCGCTCTTGAGTAGTTCCTTGCTAATGGGTTGGATGATTTCTTCTTCCATATATTCTATCTATCTTTTTCTTTCTCTAAATCTAATCGCTTGATTGAACTCTTTATTCTATCATTTAATAAGGCTAAACTTTAGAGTTCATAAACCATGTCTTCAACATATTTCGCCCATTCCATCGGTGTGCGACTCTTATCAAACGTCTGCCAAGGGATTGGCTTTCCTATCGCAACACGGAACGTTTTACCCACATTTTTGTACATCTCATCAACAAGAAACAACATAGCTATGTTCACCTTCTTGACGTATTTATCACTGAAATGTGCAATACGATAGAATCGATCAGAATTACGTCCGCCAAAGAAGATGGGAACTACATCACGCTGATACTCCACACTCTTGGTGACAAATGTCTTCTTCCACTCTAAGTCATGAATCTTCCCATTAATCTTACGACTATTCAGTCCAGCAGGGAACATCAAAATATGATTATCACTTTTAAAGCCAGCCTCAACCATGCGAGGGAAATCTCGACTCTGTTTTCCAGTTTTATTGATGCCAATACTTACTGGTTTTAAGCCCGGAAGATTGAGTAATAAGTCATTAACCAGATAGCGAAATCTGCCATCATAGTGCTTACCGATAATCGATCCCAATGCTACACCATCCTGTCCACCAAGGGGATGATTTGACACAAAGGTATAAAGTTTACCATCATCCTTATCTGGAAGATTCTCTAAACCTTCGATTTGCAGCGTCATGTCAAGATATCGAACACACTCCGTGAGCCATTCTGTCCCTGACAAACCACGACTATCCCATAGAAACTGATTAACCTCATCTTCATGAAGGATTCTTTTTAGCCAATTGACAGCAAAAGAAGGAACGAATTTAGCCTTCGCCCCCATCTTATCTCTTAGAATCTTGTCTATGTCTATCGTCTTCTCTATTTCTGCACCCATGTACTCAATTCTCTCCTAACAAAATGCAAAAATAACGAAACCATTTGGAATAGCTTGCGTTTTTTGCAAAAAATATATGTTTAAACAGAAAAAATCATGTCAACAACAGCGTTGATTACTCTCATTTAAAACCAAATGCTCCATTTTACCCCACTATTTTTTGCATCCTCCACTTCACATAATGAGTCCTAAAACCTACTTTGATACGCCAAAAAGACAGAAAGAAAGGCAACTCAAAAAGAAGGAAATAAAAGCAAAAAAGGGAACAACAAAACTCGTACTTAAAAACGTATTTTGTAATAATATTTCACAACATCAATTTCAATATATGCTCTTTTAGCATCTTAAAGACGCCCAATAAGCTTGCAAAAGGTGCCCTTTAGGAGCCTTACTAACGCCCTTTTGAAGTCCAATTAAGCACCTTTTGGAAACCACTTTTACAACCCTTTGATTCTCTGATATTTACAAAAGCATCCGGAATAGTACTTTTTAGACCTAAATTAGCATTTTAACCCCTCACGATTGTAAATATATTTCAAACCATCACACAACTCACTCAACACTCTTAACACATAGCAAAAATCAAGTACACCACAAAGCGCAATTGACAAGAGGACAGAAACGTCGGCCAAAGTGTTAATATTCTAAAAATAGGGGTCGTTAACAAAATATTGTGGAGCATAGTGGGGATATGTGGGGAAAAATGTGTAACTTTGAAGCCAAATACAGCTTTATAAAAAATAAACATGAGATTCTTAGGCAATATCGAAGCAAAAACAGACGCAAAAGGAAGAGCCTTCCTGCCTGCAGTCTTCCGCAAGGTGCTCAACGCATCAGGCGAGGAATCGTTGGTATTGCGCAAAGATATCTTCGAGCCATGCTTAGTTCTCTACCCCGAGTCTGTTTGGAACGAACGAATGGACGCACTCCGCAAGCGTTTGAGTCGCTGGAGCCGTCGCGACCAGATGATTTATCGCCAGTATGTCACAGATGTTGAGATGATTACATTGGACGGGAACGGTCGTTTCCTCATCCCAAAACGATATCTAAAAATGGCGAATATCGACCAGCAGATTAGGTTTACAGGAATGGACGATTGCATTGAAATCTGGGCGAACGGTGAAAATAACGAGCCATTCATGTCGGCTGAAGAATTCAGCAAGGCCATGGAAGAAACCATGGGCATGGAAGGAGCCATCTCGCTTGATACCCCTTCACAAAACAACGATTAGTCAACCACAAAAGAATCAACAGCATGATTAAGACTGCAGAATGTTATCATATCCCAGTACTCCTCAACGAAAGCATTGAAGGATTGAACCTACATGCCAACGGAGTCTACGTGGATGTAACTTTCGGAGGCGGAGGTCATAGCCGAGAGATTCTTTCTCGCTTAACAGAGGACAGTCATCTTTACAGCTTCGACCAAGATGCTGACGCCGAGCAGAATACTGACAACATGGGCTTAAGTGCGGAACAGGTATACCGCTTCACCTTTGTTCGCTCCAACTTCAGATACCTAAAGAACTGGATGCGGTATTATGGCGTAGAATACATAGATGGACTACTTGCCGACCTTGGTGTTAGCAGCCATCACTTTGATGATGAGACACGTGGGTTCTCATTCCGCTTCGAAGCTCCACTCGACATGAGAATGAACAAACGAGCAGGAATAACAGCTGCCAATATTCTCAACGACTACGATGAAGAACGATTGGCAGACATACTCTACCTCTACGGAGAACTGAAGCAGTCGCGCCGCATCGCCTCAGCCATTGTTAAGGCAAGAGAACAGAAAACATATAAAACAACGAACGACTTACTGACAACCATCGAACCTTTCTTTCAGCGGGCACGCGAAAAGAAAGACATGGCAAAAATGTTTCAAGCCCTTCGCATCGAAGTAAACCACGAGATGGATGCCTTGAAGGAAATGCTTATGGCAGCAACTGAACTGCTTCGCCCTGGCGGTAGACTATCGGTTATTACCTACCACTCCTTAGAGGATAGAATGGTAAAGAACATTATGAAGTCAGGAAATATAGAGGGTAAAGTGAAACAAGACTTCTTCGGACGAATAGAAACGCCATTCCGATTAGTCAATAACAAAGTTATCACTGCAAGTAACGACGAACAAGAACGCAACCCACGAAGCCGAAGTGCAAAACTAAGAATAGCAGAAAAGAAAGCAAATGAATGACGAGAACGACAAGAAGAATCCAACGCTGACGGAGCATCCTCTCACAGAAGATCAGACTGCTTTCACTGAAGAGAGCATAAACGTCACAGAGCCACTCGTTAAGGCAGAGACTATAGAAGATCAACAAGAAGCTACTGCGAATAACGAGGTAGCAACACCACTAACGGAGGAGGAAGAAAAAAGAATAGAAGAAGAGGTTGAAGTAGAAAAGATTAAAGCAGCCATTGAGGAGCAAGCACGCGAAGATGAGCAACCACAATCATCAAACTTCACACTAAGAAAGATTCTTGGAGGTGACATCCTCTCTACGCGACTCCTACGTAATAACATCTGGTTGATTATCACCGCTGTGATTTTCACTATCGTCTACATATCAAATCGATACAGTGTACAGAAGTACCTCATTGAGATTGATAAGTTGCAAAAAGAGTTAGAGGACGCTAAGTATCGTGCGCTTTCAAGTAGTAGTCAACTCACAGAGAAGACACGTGAGAGCCATATACTTGAGATATTGAAAACAAGAAAGGACAGTGTACTGAAAATGTCTGACCGTCCACCTTATATTATAGATGTACCCGAGAAATAGGATATGAGTAAGTTTGATAATAGCAAAGTAATGCCCCGCTACAGCGTTATAGCGATCATCATGTCGCTTGTAGCTGTAGCTGTTATTGGTAAGACAATCTACACCATGACTGCAGGTAGAACCTACTGGCTGGAAGTTGCTGCTTCTCAAAAGAAAGACAGCGTCACAGTAAAGCCTACCAGAGGTAATATCCTAAGCTGTAATGGGCAACTTATGGCAAGTTCATTACCTGAATTTAAGGTTTACATGGACTTCAACGCACTCAAAGCAGCTGGAAACGATACAGCGTTCGTCGATAGCATCAACTATATCAGCAAGGGATTGAATAACATCTTCCCAGAGAAATCAGCAGCCTACTTCAAGAAGTACCTCATGGAAGGCTACCACAAGGAGAGTAAGCATTGGGCAATATGGAACGAGCGCATAGACTATAACACGTTTAAAGAGATACAGAGTCTCCCTATTTTCCACCTTTCTAAATATAAGAGTGGATTCCACTGGGATGAGTTCAATGCACGTCGTCGTCCGTTTGGCTCACTTGCTCAACGAACGATAGGTGATATGTTCGGTGCAAAAGATACAGCTCGCTGTGGATTAGAGCTTTCATACGACTCTATTCTGCGTGGTACAAATGGTATCATCCACCGTCGTAAGGTTCGTAACAAGTTCCTTGATATCACAGACACACCACCTATTGATGGTGCCGACATCATAACTACCATTGACGTCAGTATGCAAGACTTAGCAGAGCGTGCCTTATTAGACGAGCTGAAAGACCCTAACGTAAATGGTAACGTAGGTGTTGCTATTGTAATGGAAGTCGCAACTGGTGACGTGAAGGCTATTGTCAACTTAGATAAATGTAGTGATGGCGAATATAGAGAGGTTAAAAATCATGCCGTAAGTGACTTGCTTGAGCCTGGCTCTGTCTTTAAGACAGCCTCTATTATGACCATCCTTGACGATGGGCTCGTTGATACTATGTACACTGTTCAGACTGGACCAGGTGTATGGAATATGTACGGACGAGACATGAAGGACCACAACTGGACACGTGGAGGATATGGAACACTGACGTTGCCATGGACTTTGAAATACAGTTCAAACATCGGTGTCAGTCGTATCATCGACATGCACTACCACAACAACCCAGAGAAATTCGTTCAAGGTATCTACGACTTAGGTCTTGCAACCGATTTCCATGTCCCTATTGTAGGCTATTCACCAGCACGAATCCGCATGCCACATAAGAATAGTCGTGGTCAGTATGACAACTGGAGTGCCACTGCACTGCCATGGATGAGTATTGGTTACGAGACACAGATACCACCAATATCGACTCTTACCTTCTATAATGCGATTGCCAATGGTGGTAAGCTAATGCAGCCACGATTTGTAAAACAGATTGTAAAAAATGGCGAAGTCATCTATAACAATCCGCCAAAGGTATTAAAAGAGCGTATTGCAAAGGAAAGTACCATCAAGAATATTACACGCATTCTGACGGAAGTTGTCTCTGAAGGCTTGGGTAAGAAGGCTGGCTCTGACAAATTCCTCGTTGCAGGTAAGACTGGTACTGCCCAGATGTCAAAGGGAGCCTTGGGTTATAAGACTGGTGGAACAAACTATCTCCTCAGCTTTGCAGGCTTCTTCCCTGCCGACAAACCACGTTACAGTTGTATTGTCTGCATACAGAAGACAGGCCTTCCAGCATCCGGAGGTGGCATGAGTGGTGTTGTATTCCACCACATTGCGGAAGGCATTATGGCACAAAGTCTGAAGCTGAATGTTACTGATGCACACGATGCTTCATCTGTAACAATCCCTACAGCAAAGACAGGCAACCTGCTTGCAACAGACTATGTGCTGAATTCTCTCGGTTTCCAAATAACGAATGGTTGGAACGGTGCTTACCCATTTGGTAATCCTATATGGGGAACAACCACCATAAAAGGAAAGTCATTGACCTTCCAAAAGGAGCAAACACCTAAAGCCAACATAGTCCCTGACGTCCATGGCATGGGTGCTCGCGACGCTGTTTACTTGATGGAGAAACATGGTATTAAAGTAATACTTACTGGTAGAGGTCGTGTTATTAAACAAAGCGTTGCACCAGGCGAGAAGGTTAAGAAGGGCATGAAATGTGAATTAAGAATGGGATAAACATTCACTTCACAAAGACAGAACACTTCGATTACAATCATAAAGAATAAGAAAAGAACAAAGATATGAAGTTAAGCGAATTACTCAAAGACGTTAAGGTTATTGCTAATCAAGGCAATATTGACGTTGAGATTAAAGGAGTGAACATTGATAGTCGTAAGATAGAGAACGGCCACTTGTTCATCGCAATGAAAGGAACACAGGTAGACGGACATAAATTCATTAGCAAAGCTATTGAGTTAGGAGCCGTAGCAATCCTACTTGAAGATATGCCTGAGGAACTGAATGAAAAGGTAACATACGTTCAGGTAGCATCAACTGAAGAAGAAGCAGGAAAGGTTGCCACAATGTTCTATGGAGAACCATCACGCAAACTGAAGTTGGTTGGTGTAACTGGAACGAACGGTAAGACAACCATTGCCACCTTATTATATAGAATGTTCCGTGAATTCGGTCATAAGGTAGGCTTACTCTCTACCGTATGTAACTATATTAATGATGAGGAAGTTCCTGCAAGTCACACTACTCCAGACCCAATAGAACTTAACTGTCTACTTGCGAAGATGGTTGAGGCAGGCTGCGAATATGCGTTCATGGAGTGTTCCAGCCATGCTATCCATCAGCATCGTATAGGTGGTTTAGAGTTTGTAGGAGGCATCTTCACCAACCTTACACGTGACCACCTCGACTACCATAAGACTTTCGAGAACTATCGCAATGCCAAGAAGATGTTCTTCGACGGATTACCTAAGACCGCTTTTGCCATTACCAATGCCGATGACAAGAACGGAATGATTATGGTTCAGAACACAAAGGCAACAGTCAAGACCTATTCTATCAAACGAATGGCAGACTTCCGTGCAAAGATTCTTGAATGCCACTTTGAAGGTATGTACCTTGAAGTTGACGGCAAAGAGGTTGGCGTACAGTTCATTGGCAAGTTCAATGTGAGCAATCTGCTTGCAGTATATGGTGCTGCCATCATGTTAGGTAAGAAGCCAGAAGACGTCCTAATAGCAATGAGCACACTCAAGAGTGTTAACGGACGATTAGAGCCAATTCAATCACCAGAAGGCTACACTGCTGTTGTTGACTATGCCCATACACCAGACGCATTGGAGAATGTCCTCAGTGCTATTCACGATGTACTTGATGGTAAGGGCGGACATGTCATTACTGTCTGCGGTGCAGGCGGACATCGTGACAAGGGAAAGCGTCCATTAATGGCTCAAGAGGCTGTTAAACAAAGTGACACTGTCATCCTTACAAGTGACAATCCACGCGACGAAGAGCCACAGGCTATTATCGATGATATGCTTGCAGGACTTGACACTACACAGCGCAAGAAGGTTCTCACGATTACAGATCGTAAGGAAGCAATTCGCACTGCAGCCATGATGGCACAGAAAGGTGACGTTATTCTTGTTGCAGGTAAGGGACATGAGAACTACCAAGAGATAAATGGTGTGAAGCATCATTTCGATGACCACGAGGTTATCCGTGAAATCTTCGGTATCAAGTAATTCTAAAATAGAGACCCTATCGTCTATCGTAAGAACAACATAAAAGAGAAATAAAATGTTATACTATATCTTCCGTTGGCTTGACCAGTTCGGTATCAGTGGTTCTCACCTTTGGGGCTACATCAGTTTCCGTTCTATCTTGGCAATGATATTAGCACTGATTATCTCTGCATGGTTCGGAGAACGCTTCATTAAATACCTCAAGAAGAAGCAGATTACAGAGGTACAACGAGATGCACAGATTGACCCATTTGGTGTCAAAAAGATTGGTGTACCATCAATGGGTGGTATTATCATCATCGTTGCCCTCTTGATTCCTGTCGTCTTGTTAGGTAGATTACGTAATATCTATCTGCTCTTGATGATTGTCACAACCATTTGGTTGGGTTTCCTCGGTGGTATGGATGACTTCATTAAGATATTCAAGCACGACAAGGAAGGACTGAAGGGTAAATATAAAATTATCGGACAAGTAACCATCGGACTCATCGTTGGCTTAACACTTTGGGCTTCTCCTGACGTCAAAGCTAACATGAACCTTGAGGTAGCCAATCAAAATGGCAAGGAAATCGTCATCAAACATGAGGCTAAAGCCGAAAAGACACTGAAGACGACCATTCCATTTGTAAAATCACATAATCTTGATTATTCAGAAATTGTAGGTTTCTTAGGTAAGTACAAAACTGCTGGTGGCTGGATTCTGTTTGTCCTTATGACCATCTTCGTTGTCACGGCTGTATCTAATGGTGCAAACCTTAACGACGGAATGGATGGTATGTGTGCAGGAAACTCCGCCATCATAGGTGTCGTATTGGGTATATTAGCCTACGTAAGTAGCCATATACAATACGCAGCCTACCTCAACATTATGTACATTCCAGGCTCGGAAGAGTTAGTAGTGTTCTTCATGGCATTCATTGGAGCATTGATAGGCTTCCTTTGGTACAATGCTTATCCTGCACAAGTGTTCATGGGTGACACGGGAAGTCTTACCATCGGAGGTATCATAGCAGTAGGTGCAATCATCATTCACAAGGAGTTGATGCTCCCTATTCTCTGTGGCGTATTCTTTGTTGAGAGCTTAAGTGTTATCGTACAGGTTTGGTACTACAAGTTAGGAAAGCGTAAAGGTGTTAAACAGCGTATCTTTAAGCGCACACCAATACATGACAACTTCCGTACACAAGATAGCCAACTCGATCCAGAGTGTAAGTATCTCTTGAAAAAACCACATAGTGCAGTGCATGAGAGTAAGATTACACTACGCTTCATCATCGTGACTATCATCCTCGCTGCAATGACTATCATCACACTGAAGATAAGATAAGCACGAGGCGTGCGAGGCGTTAGCACGATATGTGCGGAGCATTCGCACAATTGGTGTTCATACGAAACACCACACAGCTGACCACTACCCAAGAGGCGAGTAACCATTTACTCGAAGAGAGGTAAGCAGCCAGCAAACAAAAACATTACATAAGCAAGAGTAAGGAAAGGAAAGATATATGAAAAGAATAGTAATACTTGGTGCCGGTGAAAGTGGTGCCGGCGCAGCCGTATTGGCAAAGAAAGAAGGCTTTGATGTCTTTGTTTCTGACATGTCAGCCATTAAGGACAAGTATAAGAAGATGCTTGATGACCGTGGTATAGAATGGGAAGAGGGACAACACACAGAAGAGAAGATTCTCAATGCTGATGAAATCATCAAGAGTCCTGGTATTCCTAAAGAAGCTCCTATTGTTCAGAAACTTATCGCACAGGGTACACATATCATTAGTGAAATAGAATTTGCTGGTCGATACACCAACTCTAAGATGATATGTATTACAGGAAGTAATGGAAAGACCACAACAACGAGCCTCATCTATCATATCTTCAAAGATGCTGGTTACGACGCTGGTTTGGCTGGTAACATTGGTAACAGTCTTGCACTGCAAGTAGCAGAAGACCCACATGAGTATTATATCATTGAGTTGAGCAGCTTCCAGTTGGACAATATGTATGACTTCCGTGCCAATATTGCCATCCTTCTCAATATCACCCCTGACCACTTGGACCGCTATGACTACAAGTTTGAGAACTACGCAGACGCTAAGATGCGTATCATTCAGAATCAAACCAAGGAGGATAGCTTCATTTACTGGAACGATGACCCTGTCATCAAGAAGGAACTCGAGAAGTTTGATGTACATGCCGTATGCTATCCATTCTCTGAATTAAAGGAGAAGGGCAGTATCGGTTACATTGAAGAAGGACAGTATACGATTGAACAGCCTGAGCCATTCAACATGGAGCAGGAAGACCTTTCGCTCACAGGACGTCACAACATTTACAACTCTTTAGCTGCAGGTATTGCTTCTGATATCAGCGGTATTAAGAAAGAAAACATCCGCAAGAGTCTGAGCGACTTCCCTGGCGTTGAACATAGATTGGAAAAGGTATGTAAGGTTGCTGGCGTACAATACATCAACGACTCTAAGGCTACCAATGTTGATGCTTGCTGGTATGCACTCGAAAGTATGCGCACACCAACAATCTTGATTATTGGTGGCAAGGATAAGGGAAATGACTATAACAGTATTAAGGACTTAGTTAAGCAGAAGTGTGCTGGCATTGTATACCTTGGCGCTGACAATAAGAAGCTACATGACAACTTCGACGACCTCGGTCTTCCTATCCGCGACACCCATTCCATGAAGGATTGTGTTGCAGCTTGTGCAGAGTTAGCAAAGCCTGGTGACACAGTTCTCCTAAGCCCATGCTGTGCAAGCTTCGATCTTTTTAAGAATATGGAAGACCGTGGCGAGCAGTTCAAGAGCTATGTAAGAGCATTGTAGGAAAAGACTTATCTGGCTAATTGGGCTAATAAGACTAAATTGGGCCTATAAGGCTAATTGGGCTAATAATCCCATAAGGAACAAAAAATAATGAAGAATAAATCTCTCAGTAACATATTCAAAGGAGACAAGGTTATTTGGATGGTCTTCTTCTTCCTATGTATCATCAGTATCATTGAGGTATATTCAGCCTCAAGTTCACTGTCGTACACAGGAGGTAACTACTGGAGCCCTATCATCTACCATTGCAGCATCCTTGTTGTTGGCATTGCTTTGATGGTGGTTGTATTAAATATTAAATGTCGTTACTTCAAACTTATCACACCGATTGTACTGGGCATGTCCATACTGATGCTTATATGGGTGCTCGTAGCAGGACAAAGTACGAATGGAGCAAGCCGATGGATTAGTTTTGCAGGTATACAATTCCAACCTTCCGAATTAGGCAAGGGTGCTTTGGTATTAGCCATTGCACAGATACTTAGTGCAATGCAAACCGAACATGGAGCAGATCGAAAAGCCTTTAAATATATCATGTGGCTATCTGGTGGTATTATTCTCCTGATTCTTGGTGAGAATCTTTCCACAGCTATGCTCATTGGTTTGACCGTAGTATTGATGATGTTTGTGGGAAGAGTTCCTTTTAATCAGTTAGGTCGTTTGATCGGTTTCATCGTCTTACTTGGAGTTTTCGTCCTATCTATGGTGATGCTTGTGGGTGATGACAAGAAAGCTGAGGACGAATTATCTGCCAAACAAAACCTTACAGAACAGACGGTAACTGCACAGCAAGAGGAATCACCCGGATTCATTGGTAAAATTCTCCACCGCGCTGACACATGGAAGGCACGTGTCAAGAAATTCTTTAGTAACGAATATGTTGCACCAAAAGATTACGACTTAGATAAAGATGCGCAGGTGGCACATGCTAACATAGCCATCGCTTCATCAGATGTCGTTGGTAAAGGACCAGGAAACTCTAATGAAAGAGACTTTCTTTCGCAAGCCTTCTCCGACTTTATCTATGCGATTATCATTGAAGAAGGAGGTATCGAAGGAGCCATCTTTGTGGCACTCCTATATATTATCCTTCTGTTCAGAACTGGAATTATAGCCAACCGGTGTGAAAATTCTTTCCCTGCTTTCCTCGCTATGGGTATCGCTTTCCTCTTGGTTACACAGGCGTTATTCAATATGTTAGTAGCAGTAGGATTGGCGCCAGTAACAGGACAACCACTTCCTCTTATCAGTAAGGGTGGTACTTCAACTATCATTAATTGCGTCTACATAGGCGTAATACTCAGTGTAAGCCGTTCGGCAAAGAAAAAGAAAGAAGAAAAGAAACCTTCAGAGAAAGTTTCACATGCAATAGTCTAATCTGTAGAGAAGACTAAAAAGAATGTGAAAGTTGAAAGAAGATAAAAAAAATGATTACCTTTGTAGGTTATAAAGAAGATGCAAATGGACGAAGAATTAAGAATTATCATCAGCGGTGGCGGCACGGGAGGACATATTTTCCCTGCAGTATCTATTGCTAATGCCATTAAGGCAAAACACCCAGAGGCGAAGATTCTCTTTGTGGGTGCTGATGGACGTATGGAGATGCAACGTGTTCCTGCTGCAGGTTATGAGATAAAAGGCCTACCTATCAAAGGTTTCGACCGTGCTAATAAGCTAAAGAACATTGAAGTACTTTGCAAACTTTGGAAGAGTCTTCGTATGGCTCGCCAGATAATAAAAGACTTTAAGCCACAGGTTGCTGTGGGTGTTGGTGGTTATGCCAGTGGTGCAACGCTCTATGAGTGTGCAAAGATGGGCATCCCATGTCTTATCCAAGAGCAGAATTCTTATGCTGGTGTTACCAACAAACTATTGTCTAAGCGTGTGAAGAAGATTTGCGTTGCTTACGAAGGTATGGACCGTTTCTTCCCTGCTGATAAGATTATCATGACGGGTAACCCTGTTCGTCAGAACGTCCTCTCTACCCCACTCTCTGTTGAAGAATCACGTGAGAGTTTCGGTCTTGACCCTAACAAGAAAACGATCCTCCTCGTTGGTGGTAGCCTTGGAGCAAGAACTATCAATCGCTCAGTCATTGAACACCTTGATCTCATCAAGCAATCAGACGTTCAATTCATATGGCAAACGGGTAAGTTCTATCATCAACAGATATTGGATTCGATGAAGGGTAAGGAACTTCCGAACCTAAAGATAATGGACTTTATCAGTGATATGGGTGCTGCATATAAGGCTGCTGACCTTGTTATCAGTCGTGCTGGTGCAAGTTCTATCAGTGAATTCCAGCTTATCGGAAAGCCTGTTATCTTGGTTCCAAGTCCAAACGTGGCAGAAGATCATCAGACAAAGAATGCAATGGCATTGGTCAATAAAGATGCTGCACTCTGCGTAAAGGACGTTGATGCACCTGACACTTTAATAAAACTTGCACTCGATACCATTACAAATGATGAGAAGTTGGCAAGTCTTAGTGAGAATGTTAAGAAGATGGGGCTGAAGAACTCCGCAGAGATTATTGCTGACGAGGTTATCAAACTCATTAAGGGATAAAGCTATCTTCCAATAGATAGGGTTTAAAGAAACTATCGTAGAACGCTGTTCTATTCCCAAACAAAAGAAAGAAAAAGAATACATAACACATGGAACTCAAAGATATTAAATCAGTTTACTTCGTAGGTGCAGGTGGCATCGGTATGAGTGCTATTGCTCGTTATTTCCTTCATAAAGGATTGAAAGTAGCGGGTTACGATAAAACTCCATCTGAACTTACCCACACTTTGGAGAAAGAAGGAATGGACATTCATTATGAGGAGAATGTTCAACTCATCCCTGCAGCGTGCAAAGAACCAGCATCAACGTTGGTAATCTACACACCTGCCATCCCTTCTAAGCATGCTGAACTGGTTTACTTCCGTGAGAATGGCTTTGAGATTCAGAAACGTGCACAGGTTCTCGGCACACTCACCCGAACACATAAGGGTCTTTGCTTTGCTGGAACACATGGAAAAACAACTACTTCCAGTATGTGTGCACACCTTATGCACCAAAGTCATTTGGACTGTAACGCCTTCCTTGGCGGCATTTCCAAGAACTATGGCACTAATTATATCCTCTCTGACCATAGCGACTTTGTTGTGATTGAGGCAGACGAGTTCGACCGTTCGTTCCATTGGTTGCGTCCTTGGATGAGCGTTATCACCTCTACTGACCCTGATCACTTGGACATCTACGGCACAAAAGAGGCTTACCTTGAGAGTTTCCGACACTATACAGAACTCATCAAAAAGGGAGGCGCACTCATTATCCACAAAGGATTAGAGATGAAGCCAAACGTACAAGAAGGTGTTAGAATCTATGAATACAGCCGTGATGAAGGCGACTTCCACGCTGAGAACATACGAATTGCAAACGGAACTATCACTTTCGACTTCATTTCTCCTATCGAAAACATTAAGGATGTAGAACTTGGACAACCCATTCCTATCAACATTGAAAATGGTATCTCAGCAATGGCAATGGCTCAACTCAATGGCTGTACGGCAGAAGAATTACGCAATGGAATGAAGACATATGGTGGTGTCGACCGTCGTTTCGACTTCAAGATAAAGGATAACCGCCACGTCTTCCTCTCAGACTATGCGCATCATCCAAAGGAGATTCTGCAGAGTGCAAAGAGTCTTAAGGAACTCTATGCTGACAAGAAGGTTACTGCAATCTTCCAACCACACCTCTACACACGAACACGTGACTTCTATAAGGAGTTTGCAGAGGCACTCAGTCATTTCGATGAAGTGGTATTGACAGAGATTTATCCTGCTCGTGAAGAACCTATTCCAGGTGTAACAAGCGAGCTCATCTACGACAACCTCGGTCCTAATGTTAAGAAACAGATGATTAAAAAGGACGATGTTCTCGACTTTGTAAAGTCAAGAGACTTTGACGTTTTGGTTGTTTTGGGTGCCGGTAATCTCGACAATTATGTCCCAGAGATTGCAAAGATACTCAACGAGAAATAAGAAGAAAGAAAGCAAAAACTCTTAAACAAAAGAGAGAAGATATGCACATTAAGTGGAAAAAGATAATTATCACTGCGCTGGATATTGTACTGGCTATTTATCTCATCATGGCAGTTACCTCATGGAACAAGCCTGATGAGAGCAAACAGCTATGCACCAAAGTGAATATCAACATATCTGACTCTAACAATGCTGGCTTTCTTACCGCTACAGAAATCAAACAAATATTAGAGAAAGCCCACCTCTATCCCCTCAATAAGAAGATAACTGACATCAATCCACGCAAGATTGAGGAGGCATTAAAAGTGGGACCATTCATCAATACAGCCCAATGCTACAAAACAAAAGATGGACACGTCAACATCTATATTACTCAACGTATGCCGATTATCCGCATTAAAAGTAGCAATGGAGCTGATTACTATCTTGATGATAATGGGGGAATACTCCCGAACTCTAAGTATACCAGCGACTTAATCATTGCAACTGGCAATATAGATAATAACTTTGCACGCCTTTATATTGCTCCTCTTGCCAAGGCTATCAGTGCTGAACCACTATGGCTGAACCAAATAGAGCAGATTAATGTCTTACCAGACAGAGGCATTGAGTTAGTACCACGTGTCGGTAATCATATCATCTTCATGGGTTACTTGCCTAAAAACAATGGTCCATGGAAGCGTAAGCACGATATAAATATCTTCGTTAAAAAGAAGTTGTCACGCTTAGAGAAGTTCTATCGATATGGTCTTTCACAGGCTGGTTGGAACAAATACTCTTACATCGACATAGAATTCGACAACCAAATCATCTGTAAGAAACGTGATGAGAAAGCCGAGAAAGAAGAAGAGGATACATTGCTTAAGAAGGCTCAGTCTGAACAAGTAGAAGACGTACAACGTACAGAAGAGGAGGAAAGAGATAAAGCCCGTAAGGAAGTGAAACGGCAAGAAGATGCCTCAGCAGGACTTACGGAATAAAAAATATCATTTTAGAGAATATAAAATAAGGAACATAATACTTAACGAATATGGCAGAGTTCATAGTAGCCATTGAATTAGGCTCATCAAAGATTACGGGAATCGCTGGCAAAAAGAATCTTGACGGCAGTATCTCCGTGCTTGCTGTTGTAAAGGAAGACGCTACACAGTGTATTCGCAAGGGTGTCGTTTACAACATCGACAAGACCGGACAGTGCCTCACTGGCATCATCAACAAACTAAGAAAACAACTGAAGTATGAGATTTCTCAGGTCTATGTAGGCGTGGGAGGACAGTCTATACGAAGCGTTCGCAACGTTATCGTAAAGGATCTGCCTACTGATACCATCATTACCTCAGATATGATTAATGAGTTAATGGATGCCAACCGCAATATGACTTATCCTGACCAGGAGATTCTCGATGCTGCCACACAGGAGTATAAGGTTGACAACCAGTTTGTTCTCGACCCAGTCGGTATCAAAGCCACTCGTCTTGAGGGTAACTTCCTTAATATCCTTTGGCGCAAGGCTTTCTATGATAACCTCAACAACTGCTTTGAGAAGTCTGGCATCTCTATTGCCGAGATGTACCTTGCACCTTTGGCCTTGGCTGATGCCGTGTTGAGCGAGGCTGAGAAACGTGGAGGTTGTGTATTGGTTGACTTCGGTGCTGATACAACAACAGTTTCCGTATATTACAAGAACATTCTCCGTCACTTGGCTGTTATTCCATTGGGTGGTAACAATATTACAAAGGACATTGCCAGCCTACAGATGGAAGAAAAGGATGCTGAGGCGATGAAGCTTAAGTATGGTTCTGCTTTCACTGAAAATAACGATATCGACAATACATTAAAATACTCTATAGACCCAGAACGTACCGTAGAGAGCCGTAAGTTCATTGAAATCGTTGAGGCACGTATTGGTGAAATCGTTGAGAATGTATGGTGTCAGGTACCATCTGACTATGCCGACAAACTTCTTGGCGGTATCATTCTCACTGGTGGTGGTATGAACTTAAAGAACATTGAACGCTGTATTCGTAATACCACACATATCGACAAGATTCGTAAAGCAAACTTCGTTACACATACCATCGCTTCAAGCAATGCAGATATCACAGCTAAGAATGGTGACATGAACACAATTCTCGGTTTGCTTATCAAGGGTGAGATGAACTGTGCTGGACAAGAATACAACCCTGCACAGAGCAATCTCTTCAACAACGAAGACATTGCAGTAGCAACTCCTATTGATCAACAGCAGCAACCTTACACACCATCCTCTACAACAAGACAGGGACAAGGTATTGTTCCAACACCTGAAGAGAAGAAGAAGGCTGAAGCTGAACGTCGTAAGCGTGAAGAGGAAGAACGCAAGTTGCGTGAGGAAGAGGAAGCAAGAGAGCGCGAACTCGAAGAGGAGAAGCGTCGCAATAGCTTCTGGAACAAATTCTCACGTAAGGTGAAAGATTTCGGAAAAATCATTATGAGTGAGGATGAAGAGTAATCAACAGCCCACGCAAAAAAGAACAATAGGAAATAAACATAGACAACATACTGTTATGGCAGACAACAATAATAAAATGGATATATTAGACTTCGGTGACGGCGATGTAGCTGATAGCATCATCAAGGTCATTGGTGTCGGTGGTGGTGGTGGTAACGCCGTAAACCACATGTACAGAGAAGGTATCCACGATGTGACCTTCGTACTCTGTAACACGGATGCGCAGGCACTCAACGACTCTCCTGTTCCTGTTCATCTGCAATTGGGTAAGGAAGGATTAGGTGCTGGAAACCGTCCTGAACGTGCACGTCAGGCTGCAGAAGAGACCAGCGAGGATATCAAGCGTATGCTCAACGATGGTACGAAGATGGCATTTATCACCGCTGGTATGGGTGGTGGTACGGGTACTGGTGCAGCACCTGTCATCGCACGTGTCAGCAAGGAATTGGGTATTCTCACCGTGGGTATCGTTACAATTCCATTCCGTTTCGAGGGAGCTAAGAAGATAGATCAGGCGTTGGATGGCGTTGAAGAGATGGCAAAGCACGTCGATGCGTTACTCGTTATCAACAATGAACGTCTCCGCGAGATTTACCCTGAACTGAGTTTGCTCAATGGTTTCCGTAAGGCTGACGACACCCTGAGCGTGGCTGCTAAGAGTATTGCAGAGATTATCACCGTTCATGGTATTATGAACCTCGACTTCAACGATGTTAAGACAGTCCTCAAAGATGGTGGTGTAGCTATCATGTCTACTGGTTATGGTGAGGGTGAAGGTCGTGTCAAGCAGGCGATTGAGGATGCACTCAACTCACCACTGCTCAACGATAACGATGTCTATAAGTCTAAGAAGATTCTGCTCTCAATCAACTTCAACACCGACGACAAGGACAATCCTGGTTTGACAATGGAGGAAATGGGCGATGTAACAGAGTTCATGAACCACTTCAGCGCAGACTTCGAATTGAAATGGGGACTTGCTATTGACCCTGAACTCGACAAGAAGGTTAAGGTTACTATCCTTGCAACGGGCTTCGGTATCGAGGATGTTGACGGTATGGGTAGCCATATCAAGAAGCAGACACAAGAGGATGCAGCACGTCAGGCAGAGGAAGAGGAGAAGGCTGCAGAGCGTCGTGACCGTCGTGATCGTTTCTATAAGGACAACAACAGCTCACAATATAAGCACCGTCCACACATCTATCGCTTTACTGCGGATGAACTCGACAACGAGGATGTTATCCTTGCTGTAGAGAACACACCAACCTATAAGCGTACTAAGCAGATGATTAAGGACATCAAACGCATCAGTAATCCTGAGCAAGATAATGAAGAAAACGAAAGCAACGAAGGCGCAGTTGAAGGCGTTATTAGCTTCGTATAATTGTTATATCAAGAATAAGAAAAGGCTGGACTCCGAAAGAAGTTCAGCCTTTTTTGATTCATCAACCTTCTTCATTATAAGAAGAATAACCCCTTCCCTTTGGGGAAAAGGCAGCCTTTCTATTAGTCTCTTTACCCTTATATGCATTCTTATTAAGCCTCCGCACCACATGTGTTAGGCGTCCGCACATAACGTGCTAAGGCTTCGCACACTCGTAGAAGAAGGCAAGACTTCTCCTATTTTGTAGTATTTTCTTTCTTACAAAGGCTAATTCCAGAAACATAATAGACCGTTGGAAGTGGCTCTTTTAGATACAGTTCCACATCATATTGCTTACAACTATCAGAAAGGGCATAGTCTGAAAGTGAGAAAGAACGCTTAAAAGATCTCCCCTTAAAGCTAAAATAAATATGATCTACTCTAAAAGTTGAAAAGCCATTTAATGGTACCTTATAAATCTTTTCTGGCAGATAATACGACCTTAATACCAGAGAAAGCCCAACTACTACCCAACAAATACATGCGTTATTGACTATAGCATCAAAGCCCTTCGATGCTATCAACTTATCATATAGGATTGCCACAACCGTAACAACAATAAAGAGTCCAATATCATAATATGCCACCACCAGAAATCTCTGATAGATAACATAACATCCCATTATCAATAGCAACGAAAGGAAATTACGTAACTTACCCAACTTCGCCTTACTAAATAAAGCCTTCATTCTACCTTATTTACAATGTTATATCCATGGATTGTATCGTAAACTCGCCACAAATACGCTCCTCACATAGTCCTAAATATTAATCAATCCAAAGCAAACACCCAAAGACAAACATGTTCCCTCAGATGCGCACTTCATCAACACCTAACAATAAACACCCAACACCCAAAGACAAACATGTTCCTTCGAATGCGCACTTTTTCAACACCTAACATTCAACACCCAATGCTCAAGCCAACATTTACACATCATCAACACCCAAAATTCAACACCTAACACCCAGCATTTAACACCCAACACCCAACATTGGGACAAGATACTTTGCCAGACAATAACCTCCACCTATCAGCCAACACCAAAGAATAGCGGCTAATAAGAAAGGTTTAAAACCAGCTTTTTTGAACTTCTCTATACTCGTTTCAGCACCAAGTGCAGACATAGCCATTGTAAGCAGGAAGGTATCGAGGGTATTGATAAAGTCGACAAGTTCTTTTGGAAGTAAGTTCAAAGAGTTAAAACCGATGACCACAAGGAAGAGAATAGCAAACCAAGGAATGTTTATCTTACTACTACCGCCTGCTTCCTCACCTCGCCCAGCAACATTCTTTGCAACAAAAAAGGCTATAACCAACAACACAGGTACCAACATCATCACACGAATCATCTTAACGATGATCGCTGAATTGCTCACGGCAGCTCCCATCGCATTACCTGCGCCAACAACGTGAGCCACCTCATGAATCGTAGAACCTGCAAAGATTCCCATTGCATCGGGTGATAAATCAAAGACACCTGCACGATAAAGAATAGGATAAAGGAACATTGAAAGTGTACCGAAGATGACCACCGTCGCTACCGCCACAGCTGTCTTATAAGGCTTCGGACGGATAGCTCCGTCGACACCTAACACCGCTGCGGCTCCACAGATACCACTTCCACAAGCTGCCAAAAGAGCTATACTGCGGTCCATCTTCAAAAGTCTACCGACCAAAACACCTAAGAGAATAGTTCCACATACAATAATTGCATCCACAATGATAGCAGGGAAACCCACAGCCACCACGTCTTGAAAGGTCAAACGGAAACCATAAAGGATAATTCCAAAGCGCAAAACACGTTTCCCGCAGAAGGCAATACCGGGCACCCAAGTGTCTGGAAGGTTATTGCGAAGACTGTTGGCATAAAGCATACCCAAGATAATACCAACGACCATCGGACTCAACGAAAGTGCTTTCACCCATCCCATATCACCGATATAGAACGCTGCACAAGCAAACAAAGTAATCAGCAGTACACCATGAAGCATACTACTACGCTGTTCTGTTAACTTCATAGACTTATTTTATATATAGACAAAGTTTGAATTTTCATGCTTCAAGTCCACAAAAGTAATAAAAAAAACAAGCAACAAAATACCAATCGTGAATTATTATCATGAAAGAAAGAAATTATTTTCATGAAGATAAATATTTCTTTTCATGAAGAAAAATATTTTTTTTCATGAAAATAATTCGATAAAGACTATCTATAAGTATAATATCCGCTTACTTTAAGGGCAGTATTAACGCCTAATAAACATCATAAAGCCCATTAACTAAACAACTCGCGCATTACCTGAAAACTTTTTAGCTCAGGCATATCAGGCACATGAATTCGATAGTAATGTAATACGATATCAGAAATACGATTGCGATCGTGACGAGAAAGACGGAAAAGATACATATTCTCGTAGTCCATACGAATCAACTGATTAATACCTGCTGCATCTGCAGGGAGTAGATAATCAGAATGAAGAGGTGCACTTGCTGTAAAGGTTGCATTACGAAGATCAAAACAAGCACCCGCCTGATAGGCATCAAGATTAGGGAAGAAACCGATAAAACGACTCAAACGCATCATAAAGACAAGATGGAAATTGGCATAATCACGCTCAGCCTCATCCAACCATTCCATACTCGCACATACATAATTGTATAGGTAAGCATTCTGTTGCTCACCACGTGTAACATAATAAAGGAATTCTGAAAGGAAGAGCAGGATAGCCGACTTCACTGGATCAAAGGGGATAGAGCCGTAAGGGCGAAGGATACGCACTTCCTTTATACGCTGCAAAGAGGTTCGCGGACGATAATCAAATTCAAGGTCAAGTAAGGTCAGTGGTTGAAAATACTGCTTCTTAATCTTCCCTTTCGCCGTCTTTGGAATGCGCGTTATAAAAGAAATACGCCCCTCTAACTCGGTAAACATATCAATTATTAGCGATGAATCACCGAACTTCAGAGAACGCAAAACAATTGCCTTTGACTTCAAAATCATACGAAAAACAATGCAAAAATACAAAAATACAGCCTCTTACGAAAATTTATTAGCGAAAAGTTTGGTTGATTAAAATAAATGGGCTACCTTTGCACCCGCAAAATCAGCTATGGTCCCTTCGTCTATCGGTTAGGACGAGAGATTTTCATTCTCTAAAGAGCAGTTCGACTCTGCTAGGGACTACAAGTAAAATAAAAGAAGAAAACAAAGATGGCAAATCACAAATCATCATTGAAGAGAATCCGTCAGGACAAGGTTAAGACTTTGCACAACAGATATTATGCTAAGACTATGCGTAACGCTGTACGCAAGTTGCGTAGCATGACGGATAAGGAAGAGGCTGTTAAGCTCTATCCTGTTGTACAGAAGATGTTGGACAAGTTGGCAAAGACTAACGTTATCCACCAGAACAAGGCAGCTAATTTGAAGTCTGCTCTCTGCAAGCACGTAGCTGCATTGGGATAAAAAAATACTTTCAGTCATAGCTGAAAAGAACAATAAAAGCCGTAATCCTATTGGGATTATGGCTTTTTGCATATTATATACTTGTGTGACTTTGTGTTTTTGCTTAGGCAATTGGGATAAATTCAATTTGCTGTCACTGCTGTCATCCATTGTAAGCGATTAACTTATTAGTTTACAGAGGAGTAATTGAAGTGTTAAAAGTGACAGCAAATTGAAACAAGAAATATTCGTGTAAGATAGCTTGTATTTACGATACAGACAAACTAATCTTCTCTGCCATATCCACAGCCTGCTTGATTCTATCGCCCATACCGATACCATCTTTCAAATTACCAATGATATGTAAACCAGGATGAGCAAGTTCTACGGCATCAATAGTACGAAGGCGAGCATCTGTTTCGGGCATATATTGTGGAATAGCATGGCTGTGTCTGTAAATACGAATGACGTCAGCACACGTGCCTTTAGGATAACCCAACATCGTATGAAGGGACGTATTAACCAATTCTGTCAGTTCTTCATCCGTCTTATTGATATATTCAGGATGACAAGCACCACCAATAAAGAATGCGTAATTGGCTCCTTCCTTAGGCGAACGCCCCTGAAAACAAGCGGAAGGCATAAGGATCCCCAACACTTTCTGCTTTTCTTTTGACGGTACTAATCCACCAAAGGCATTCCAATGTACATCCCCCGTATTCTTCATTCCCACTCCAATCTCAATCACTGGAGCATAAGAAAGATTGCTTAAGTCGT
Source organism: Prevotella melaninogenica (assembly GCF_018127925.1). Classification (NCBI taxonomy): domain Bacteria; kingdom Pseudomonadati; phylum Bacteroidota; class Bacteroidia; order Bacteroidales; family Prevotellaceae; genus Prevotella; species Prevotella melaninogenica. The sequence continues at coordinate 1,249,331 of NZ_CP072348.1, forward strand.
CAAGTTGAGCCTTAGGTAAGAAGTTCAATAACTTAGGCAAGGCATAGGCAGGACAAGTTGTAACAACCTGTTCAGCTATTATAGTATTCTTACCCCAAGACAGTTTCCACTTATCTCCTAACGGTTCTATACTTAGTTCTTTACAATTCGTTCGGATTCTCTTATCACCTATAACTCTGCCTAACGCAGAAACAAGACTACGGAAACCTCCACGAGTAGAGAAGACAGCCTTCGTTGCACGCTTTTCCCTGTCCGTCTTTGGTTGTTTTGCAAGTGCCATAGACCCTTTAATAAAGCTTCCATAACGCTGTTCTAAGTCGTAGAGTTTAGGCAAAGCAAGGCGAGTTGGTATTTGATAAGGATCACCAGCATACACACCAGAGAGGAAAGGGTCGACTGCATAATCAACAAATGACCGTCCCAAGCGTCGTTCAGCAAGGCTACCCACACTCTCGTTAGGGTCTATCCCCTTCTTACGCCATGGTTCACCAAGGATGCGGAACTTATCTTTCAGCGTGAAGAGAGGAGTGGTGATAGCAGACCAGAGTCCAGAAGGTAGAGCATGAAAGCGTCCATCTTTCCATATCAAACGGCATTTAGCAGAACTCTGTGCTACCTCCAACGTACAATTATCGCCTAACATATCGAAGAGTTCAGCCACTTCTGGGTATTTAATAGTACCCGTACTCGGTCCTTGTTCCATCACAAAGCCGTCAACCTCTTCCGTCTGCATAAGTCCACCGATACGATTGGCAGCCTCCAAAACTACTACATCTTGACCTTTACGACGTAGATAAGCTGCACAAGTAAGACCAGTAAGACCAGCACCAACGACAACTATCTTTCTTTCTTCCATAATATTTATGCTATATAGATTCGTCTCTCCAGTTTCTCTACCCAACGATAAGGAAGAGTAAAGCTTTTATATCGGCTTTGAAAACTTCTTATCCGTAGCCACCATCATCGGATCAAGCGCTGCAGCCACAGTACGAACAAAGGGATTCCCCTCCCCTGTCATCTCTAAAGTATTCTCTGTTAAACAAAGAATACCATCTCTTTCCATCTCTTGCAGGCGTTCAACATCATAATTGATAGCCTCCTTCACGTCAGCTACCGACACAGCAAGATCCTCCGCAAGGTGTGTCCAATCAAGATGATAGTTACACATCAAACGCTCAATTACTTCACGTACTATACGCTCTTTGGGCGTTAATTGGTAGCCTTTCCGAATAGACAATGTACCCGCAGAAACTTCTGATATATATTCATCTATCGACTTTGTATTCTGTGCATAAGCAGTTTCTAATTGGCTGATACCCGTCACTCCGAAGGCATACACCTGTCCCGTTGTGCGACGAGTACAATAACCTTGGAAGTTTCGATGTAGTCTATGTGATTGCAAAGCCTCAGATAGTTCATCATTAGGAAGAACAAAATGGTCCAAACCGATACTAAGATAACCCGCCTCATGCAACACATCCTTAGCTTTTTGGAACATCAAAGCCTTCTCCTCCGTATCAGGAAGACCAGCCTTTTCAAGTATCATCTGACGCTTAAAGATCCATGGACAGTGTCCATAACTAAATGTTGTAACACGATCGGGACGCATTGCTACAGCGCGCTCTATCGTCTTCTTAAAGCTATCCGATGTCTGAAGTGGTAAGCCAAAGAGGAAGTCCATATTAATATTAACGCCCACACTACGAAGAATTGACACTATTTCCTCTGTTGGCAATTCAGAAGGCGTACGATTAACAAGCCTCAACACCTCTTCATTGAAGTCCTGTACCCCTAAACTAAAACGATTAAATCGTGCATCCAATAGTCCTTGCCAGTCCCCAGCTGTTAGATAACCAGGATGACATTCTATGGCTATCTCAGGCTGTTCTATCGTAGAAAAGAGTGACAGCAGATGCTCATTCAGTTCTTTAAGAACGCTTACAGGCATAGCAGTAGGACTACCACCACCATAATGAATCTGCGATATACGTCTACTTTTATCCAGATGCTTTGCTACGATGTCTATCTCCTTATGCAGTGCTTGCACATAGGCTTCAACACCCTCCTCTTTAGCCATTGGATAAGAGTTGCAGCCACAATAATGACAAAGACGCCGACAGAAAGGCATGTGAAAATAAAAAGAAAGATTCTTCTCACGCACCTCATTGCTATAATCAATCTCCTTCAGAAACTCTTCCCCTGCAAAAGGTCGGAAGAAGTTAGCTGGTGGATAACTCGTATAACGAGGTACAGATACATTGTATTTATCAATCAGTTCTTGCTTCATTCGTCGAAATAAATTATATAACAAAGATACGAATAACCCATAACATAGACAATCCTTATTTATAAGGAGAGCAATAACACCTTGTTATGTATTACCAAAAGAAATCAATTTGTCATGTTCATTTACGTATATACGGGTTATTTTTCCTTCCTAAAGGCTGAGAGAACATAAATAAGGCTGATGATAGCCACCACTGTTTCAGCTATATAAAGACCACGATAGTCGAAGATATGCGCCACCGTTCCCGCCAATACCGCAATGAGCAGACCGCTTACATGACTAATAACAATTTGTATGGTGAAGTCGGTCCCTTCTCTACCGGGACGTACACATTGCATAGCTGTAGTATAAAGAACCACAGTAGCCAATCCGTAACAAGCTTGGATATAAATGATTCCGATAACAAATGCAGTCTTGTTAAAGTCTGCAAAAGTCATTGCAAGAAAATAGATTGGTGCCAGAATAATAAGTCCTGCAATGATAATACGAGCCTTATAAATTCCGATTCGGCGTATAAGCACTCCAGAAAACCACGCCATAACGAAGGAAGCAGCAGTTCCAACGATACCAGTAAGGAATCCTATCTCCTTCATATCGTATCCCTTATCAACGAGGTAAGGACGCAACATGGAAAGAATACCGATGATTCCCATATAATACAGCAGTAAGAAACCTATCTGCGGCCATATCTCCTTACGTCCAAAGAAGATAAAGATGTCTGTCCACTTGGCACGCTCTCTTGGTTTCTCATTCTCTATCTTGATATGAGGATTAAACATTAAAGGAATAATCATCATACAAACAAACAAGGCTAAGCAGGGTACTACAACGTTCCAACCATAGCTTTTTAGTAAGATGAGCAAGACTCCTCCTCCAATAACTGCACCTCCAAAGGCTCCCATAGACTGCATACTATTGAGCATGCTATGGTCGTGCTTCTTAAAAGAAAGGATGGCAAGTGCATCTGTAGCAATGTCTTGTGTAGCCGAGGCAAGCATAGAGATAAACGCAAGAATGACTACAAGCATGATTTCTGAACGTACATTAATAAGCCCTGTGGCTAAGAGTGCTACGGCATATATCAACTCTGTAGTGATAATCGTACGTTTGTAGTCACGCACTGTTACGCAGTGGCGGTCAACAAAAGGCGACCATAGAAACTTTATCGTCCATGGAACTCGGACAAGGTTTAGCAACCCAATGGTTGCAAGACTATATTGTCCTTCCCTCATGATAACCTGTAAGGCTGTCATAAGAAAGGATGACGGTACCATCTGTGCGATATATAGACAGAAGAACGTACCAAAACTTAATTTCTTTGATGAAAGGCTGTTGAACATGTAATGAATTAAATAAGTAGAGCAGCGTATTATGTACCATGGGAAAGGACTTCGGAAGGAGTAAACAGAAATAGTTGTGGCATCCTTTTTCTCCTACCCTTTATCCTCTCCTTAGAATGTCACGCTAAGGGAAGTACCAAAAGTAAGAGGCTTACCCTTCTGTGCATAGTTACCAGTTGACATCTTGAAACTATACGCTATATAGTCGGTTCCTGTCAGATTCTTACCCCATAAATCCCATGTGAATATACCTTTTGTGAGGCTAACCTTTGCATTAAGCGTTGCATAGAAGTTCTGGCGAACGATATTATCATCAGCCCAATAGATACGACCGAGCCCTGTTAAGCCTGCATTAACGACAATCTTATCAAACCAACCTGCCTGTAGAACGGTGTAAGTTCCATCTATTGAGAGCGTGTGATTAGGCACCATGGGAAGTCTATTACCCGAGAAATCTTCTGTAGCACTCTTCTTATATTCCAAGTAACGAGCGTGGGTGTAACCATAGTTCATACTCAACTGTAAGCTCTTTATTGGATGATAAGCAAATGAGAGTTCGAAACCTTTACTATCCGTATGGCCTGCATTAGCAATTAAGTTACCCACAGCAGGAATAGTATAGGTTGTCTGCATGTGTCGCCAATCAATGTAGAAGAGATCCGCTTCAGCAGTCAGTCGTCCATTCAAGAACTTTAATCGAGCCCCAATCTCATAATTCCAGCTGTATTCTGGGTCGTATGCACGCTCTGCATCGGTCTTAAAGATAGTGTTAAATCCGCCTGGCTTATAACCACGAGTGACACTCGCATAGTAGAGATTATCCCTGTTTGTAAGATATTGAAGCGTAAACTTAGGAGTGAACTGACGGAAGTTAGCACTACTAATAAAGTCCTTCACATGTGCATTAGCACCTGTTGTTAATGCTACCTTATCTTGATTATAGCTTATTTTAGCATGCTCATAATCGAAGCGTAAACCAACAGTTGCTGACAAACCTCTCCATATATTATAAGAGCTCTGGTGATAGATTGCATAGCCTGCAGTAGGGTTCTTATAGGAAGTAGGAGTTGAAAAATCCTTCGTATAATAACTCGTTTCTGCAAATTGGTTTGAATGTAACAACATTCCAAACACACCAATAATCCATTGATAATGTCCCTTGTCATTCGACTTCAAGGTTATGTCCTGGGATAACATATTCTGATGATAGCTATTATCAGTAAAGAATACGTCCTTCGGAGTGAAGTCTTGATCTAATCCTTGGTGTGATTTGATAAATTGATAAGACGTCTGACTATTGAAACTAATACGACTATTCTCATATCGAGCATTTAGACCAGTTGTTGAAATCAGACGCTTGTAAGTGCTATTGCGGTTATAACTAATAGGTGATAGTGCATCTTTCGTAAGGTCATATGGTGCATATGGATAACCATTCTGCTTACTATGAGTAAGCGTACTATTGAGATGAATAAGCCAATTTGTAGTTGGTCGCCAGTAAAGTCCGAGTCGTCCTTCAACCTCATTCACCTTATCAGCCTTATCATTCAAGAACTGATTGATGAACATACCATCATTATGATGATAAGAAATAGCACTTGACAGACCAAATTTGTCACTCAATTTAGAATAGTTAGAAGCCTGTGCTACAAAGTCATTATACCTTCCATGGCCAACTTTTATACGTGTTTTCTGATACTCAAGAGGGTTATGTGTGTAGACATTGATAACACCTGCTATAGTGTTACGGCCGTATAAGGTTCCTTGCGGACCTCGAAACACATCTACAGCAGCAATATCACTGAGGTCAATATTAAAGGCTGACGACTCAAAGTGAGGCACACCATCTACATAGAAACCCACAGCAGAACCCTTCATCTTTGCTCCGATACCACGAATAAAGATAGGTGTGTTAGCATATGAACCATAGTCGGGCATATAAAAGTTAGGCATAACAGCCGTCAACTCTTTCAAACTCACAATTTGTTGGTTCAATAATTGCTGATGGTTAATAGTTGAGACAGCAACAGAGGTAAGGTTTCTTTTGTTCTGTTTGAAGTCAGTTACAACTACTTCATTAAGTGATACATCTTTGTTCACTACTGAGTCTGGAGTCACTCCAGCTACCCCACTGATAGCAAGGGATGCAAATAATAAGGTATTTAACATAAAGATGGCTTTTTGTTAATGTTTTTGTGGTGCAAAGGTACAGATAATGACTTTTTCGAACAATCCTCATTTATAAGGAAATTAAATATTACCACTAAAAAGAATAAAAGCTAATTATCAGCACAAAACAGCAATTTGATATGCTTTCTTTTGTGTTTTTTGCAGGTTTTTATTTTCAAATATAAAGGAAAAAGTGTATCTTTGCATACTATAAGAACAATCGAAAGAAAATGGCAGAAAATCCAGAAAACGAGAATAATTACTCCGCCAGTAACATCCAGGTCTTAGAAGGCTTAGAGGCAGTACGCAAGCGTCCTGCTATGTACATTGGTGACATTAGTGAGAAGGGACTCCATCACTTGATTAACGAGACCGTCGACAACTCTATCGACGAAGCAATGGCTGGCTACTGTCAGAACATTGAGGTTACAATCAACGAGGACAACTCCATTACCGTTGAGGATGATGGTCGTGGTATCCCTGTTGACATACACGAGAAGCTTCACAAGAGCGCCCTTGAGGTTGTTATGACCGTGCTCCACGCAGGTGGTAAGTTCGACAAGGGTTCGTATAAAGTCAGCGGTGGTCTGCATGGTGTAGGTGTAAGCTGTGTAAATGCACTCTCTACACACATGAAGTCACAGGTGTTCCGTAATGGTAAAATCTACCAGCAGGAATATGAGAAGGGTAAGCCTCTCTACCCTGTAAAGGTTGTTGGTGAGACAGATAAAACTGGTACACGTCAGCAATTCTGGCCAGACCCAGAGATCTTTACTACAACAGTTTTCCAATGGTCTATCGTAGCACGCCGTATGCGCGAGTTGGCTTATCTGAATGCAGGTATTAAGATTACACTCACTGACCTTCGCCCAGACCCTGAGACAGGCAAGACACACACAGAGATCTTCCATGCTAAGGATGGTTTGAAGGAGTTCGTTCGTTACGTTGACCGCCATCGTCAGCACCTCTTCGATGATGTTATCTATCTCAAGACAGAGAAGCAAAACATTCCTATCGAGGTGGCTGTGATGTACAACACAGATTATACAGAGAACATCCACTCATACGTTAACAATATCAACACTATCGAGGGTGGTACTCACTTGCAAGGATTCCGTGCTGCATTGACTCGTACATTGAAAACATACGCTGACAATGACCCACAGATCTCTAAGCAGTTGGAGAAAGCTAAGATTGAGATTGCTGGTGAAGACTTCCGCGAAGGCTTGACAGCTGTTATCTCTATCAAGGTTGCTGAGCCACAGTTTGAGGGCCAGACAAAGACCAAATTAGGTAACAGCGAGGTCGCAGGTGCCGTTCAGCAGGCTGTTGGTGAGGCACTGACCGATTATCTCGAGGAGCATCCTAACGAGGCAAAGATGATTTGTAACAAGGTTATCCTTGCTGCTACTGCTCGTGTTGCAGCCCGTAAGGCACGCGAAAGCGTACAGCGTAAGAACGTGATGAGCGGTGGTGGTTTGCCTGGTAAGTTGGCAGACTGTTCTAACAAGGACCCAAAAGACTGCGAAATCTTCCTTGTCGAGGGTGATTCTGCGGGTGGTTCAGCTAAGCAGGGACGTGACCGTTATACACAGGCTATCCTCCCTCTCCGTGGTAAGATTCTAAACGTAGAGAAGGTTCAGCGTCATCGTGTATTCGAGGCTGAGTCTGTTATGAATATTATTCAGTCTATTGGCGTACGCTTTGGCGTTGAGGGAGAAGGCGACTTTGAGGCAAATACCGATAAACTTCGCTATGACAAGATTATCATCATGACCGATGCCGACGTCGATGGTTCTCACATCGACACACTGATTATGACACTCTTCTATCGTTATATGCCAAAGGTTATCGAGCAGGGACATCTGTATATCGCTACACCTCCACTCTACAAGTGTACTTATAAGAAGGTAAGCGAATACTGCTACACCGAGCAACAGCGTCAGGCTTTCATCGATAAATACGCAAATGGTGATGAAGAAGATAAAGCTATCCACACACAGCGATACAAAGGTCTTGGTGAGATGAACCCAGAACAGCTTTGGGAGACAACTATGGACCCAAAGACACGACTCTTGAAGCAGGTTACTATCGAGAATGCTGCTGATGCAGATGAGATTTTCTCTATGCTGATGGGCGACGATGTTGAGCCTCGCCGTGAGTTCATCGAGAAGAATGCAACCTATGCTAACATTGATGCTTAAAGCATTTCAAATAGCAAAAGATACACAATAAAAAAGTTTATCAAATATCCTGTTTAAAGAAAAGAAATAAGGGCATGTCCAAATGCAAATTGACAACTATCAAACAATAAGTAGGATTCTACTAAAAGCAAAGACCATTTCTTTACTCGAAAATGAGTATTGAAATGGTCTTTTCATATTGGATTATTTTAACCTGTAAGATTATCAAAAAGGTATTTGCATTTTAATCCACCCTCCCGCAGTAAGGCTACCTCCCCCACCTTTGAAAAAACAAGAGTTAATCCCCTCTCCCTATCCTTGGAGAATCTTTTAGGGGTTAATCTCCCCTCCCATAGGGGTATCTCGCATTTCACTCCCCTCTCCTCTTGGAGAGGGGCTGGGGGTGAGGCCTTTTATCCCGCCTCTGGTCCTCCACCCTCTTTCTTTTTCTTTTCTTCCTTTCCTTCTTTAGTCTTCCTCCTCGCTGGATTATCCACATCCACTTCAATCTTCTTCAACGCTTCCGTGACGGCAGACTTCCAGCGAACAAGGACACGGGGACGCTTCAAGGATTCTGCGGTGACATCTTTCTCGTTATCTACCATCTTTGACGGTATCGTAGTGCGGAACGAAAACAAGTCGCCAAGGTCTAGCGAACCACCAAGGCTAATCACCTCAATAGCAATATTACGCAGGGTGATGATCACGTTTCTCACATCTCCCTCACTCAACGAGGTTTCGCGAACAATACGGTTAACAAGCCAATCGGCTGAAAACTTCATCGGGGCTTTTGGCACGGCATTAAAGGCTTTCTGACCTTTCTTTGGACCAATCTTGTGTGTGGTCTCAACTACCTTAAATGAAATCATAAAATAATAAATTTAAGTTTTAATAAATATGGAGCCTCGCCTTTCAGCAAGGCTCCGTTAACTATATTTTCTTTCGTTTTCTCTTCCTTATATCAAGACCGTCCTCTTCATTATATGAAGACCGTCGCCTTGATATAAGGAAGACAACCGCCTTCATATAATGAATACAAATGCCTTAATATTTAGAACAGATGATACTCACTTAATAATGAATAAATGGTCTTACACTAGCAGATGAGTTCTTCGGCAATAGACGAAAATCGCAGGTTGATCCAATAAAGCCTATTGTTGCCTGGTTATAATCTGAATGATCTTTACATTCTGTCGAAGTCCAATAAGGCCCCATAGGGGCTGTTCCACCTACATCAGTAAATGCCTTATTAAATCTTGTCATATCCATTGATGGGAAAGGAACATTAGTTCCCGTAAAACCTGTTGCTGGAGCATTTGACGGGATAAGATAAGTATAATCTGCAGGATAATGCATACTACCTTCCCCACGAGCAGGAAGTTTTCCTAAACTAACCCCCATATACAAGAAATCTCGTACGTTAGGAACATAGACAGAACCAGGTATCCACAATGTCAGCCCTTGTGACGCAAGATAATTACGATAGTTATCTAATGCCTGCTGGACTGGAGAAGAACTCTCTGGTGCACAAGTACCACTGCTGTAATTTGTAAATAGATCGGTGTAATTCACAGCAGGATTAGAAGACTGTTGAGCAGTAGACGATGCCCAATTTATATTACCACTCCACCAAGAATTAGGCTTTACATCTTGAAGTGCAACTGCTGTATGATTATACGGATCAACAACTACACCTACCGGAGTCTTCCCAGGATTCTTATCACGTGGTCCGGCTGTTCCATCACTATATAGATACATATAGCCCATTATGAGCTTTACGACGATCGTGTATCTCTTATTTGCCTCTACTAGCTTATGAGTAGGTACAGTTATCGTCTTTCCTACTATACTCCTTCCATAAATCTCACCAAAAGTAAACGTGAGTTTTAAATCTGCACAATCTGTTCCAGGAAGCCAGTAATCTGAATATGGGGTATTACTATATATCGGAACATTTGTTCCTGGGCTTGCATAACCACCTTGACCGCAAGTAAGCGTATGAGATTTTGAGATCTGTTCCTTTGCTGGATATGTATAAGAATCTGCTGAAAAATCATACACCATCGTCTTTAGGATTTTGTTAGGATCTGTCTCAACATTACATTGAAGACGTTCTGCAGGATTAGCAGCTTCACCATAAGCGGAGGTAGCCCACCCCTGTTGAACATTATGAGTTATTACACCTTTAAGGCCACAATTAACGAGATCAAACTTTAAAGACACTAATGCCCCTGCATGCTTCATCTCAAAAGCTACATATTGCTTAGGGTCTTGATTAATGACAACGCTACGCTTTATGGTAAAGCGCGCAGTACCTGCATCGGTTCGATTGACAGTGAACTGTGTACCATTTGCCGTTACCTTATCATTGAAACAGACAAAATCGTATGTGCCATGAGGGAGAGAAATAGATTCTAGCTCTCCTGCATCAGGAGTAAAGGTTGAACCATTGAAAGTTCCCTTAGTCTGTCCTTTCAATACACCGCCTTGGTAAGCCTGGATAGTGTAATGAGTTGGAGTATAAATAGCACGTGTTTTAGCCTTAGCTTCTTCTTTGTGGGTTGTATCAGGAACTAAACTGACTTCTGCCTGCCAACCATCACCCAAGTCTTGCAATTCTGTCTGTGGTTGGGTAGCAGCACGTGTGCCAGATACTTCCTCTGCAGGCTCAAAGTCTTTCTCACTGATTTTGAACGAGACACGCTCCATACCATCCTGTGGTGTCACACCATTTGCTAAGTCCTCGCTATTACTACAACCTGAAAAGGCAAAGCCAGTAACAATGCCAAGCACAAGCGTAGAAAGCGATGCTTTAAAAATATTATTCTTCATTGTTTTGTCTTTTAATCGTTAATTACTCGTTAATTACTAAAATTCAATTGTTCCACCATCAAGTTCTCCACCGTCTTCCCAGTCTGTCTCGGTTGTGTGTGGAGCATCTGGGTATACCGATGTACAAATAAAGTTTTCGAGTTCAAGTTTATGCACTTTACACTCGGGACGTTCATAATCCCTTTTCTGTTTCGTTTTTCTCATTGCTTTAATTAATTAAAATAGTTTTTTTTTCTTATTTTGTGTAAATAGAGCTTGCAAAAGGACATAAAAAAGCGAACAAAGGAAACTCCTTGAAGTCCTTTGTTTACAGGGGTTACGGCACGCTTCGCGCGCGCGTATGAGAGAAGAAAAAATGTCTTAGTGACGCTAGGTGCGCATTGTGTGTGTGTGTGTTAGCAAATTATTTGGATTGACCAAAGATAAAGTGCAAAAAGATGCAAAGAACTTGATAATTCTTTGCAGTACGTCATTGCCTTGATATGTCATTGCTAATTTTTTCACGGCGGCAAAGGTAAGAAGATTAAATTAAAGGAGCAAAGAAAAACAAGAGAAAATAATTCAAGTGATATATTTTCTTCTATATTTCCATCCGCCTTTTCAAAGTAATACAACACAAATGAAGTATAACAGCGAGGCGGTGTAGAAAGATTGTATTTCTCCCTCCAAAAGAATCTGAATAGGAAATAAATATGTATATTTGCAACCGCAAACAAAAGAATAACATGAGAAAGAATATTAGGCTTACTGAAGTAAACGTAACACACGCCAAGCACGTTTATCCTGACGGCAAATACATAGATAACGACCTTATTCTCTTCGAGGACATCGCGCAAGTACCACTTCCTACCAATCCTTCTCGTATGAAGTCTCTCTTCCTTGCCCTCTGTACCAGCGGTCATGCACAATATACTGTTGATACAAAGATGCACGAGGTGGGTGCTGGAGACGTCATTATCATCAGTGAGGAACAGGTAGTTGCCGACTATATACTCTCACGTGATTGTAAGGGTATCGCCCTCATCATGTCTTATGACTTCTTTCAGAACATTGTAAGTGGAGTTCACGAACTATCTGCCCTCTTCCTCTTTGCCCGTACACATCCTGTTTTCCACCTTGATAACAATCAGGCGAAGGCATTAGAAAACGATATTCAGCATATCAAGGAGAAGATTATTGATACTGGTCACCGCTTCCGTCGTGAGTTAGTTATGACTATGCTAAAGGCACTTATCATCGATATGAGTGATATCATCTATCGCTTCCAACAAGTTGGAGAAGCCGGACAGACACGTGCTGAAGCTATCTTCCGCGACTTCATTCAGACTGTGGAAAAGAACTATCGCACGGAACGACGTGTCAGCTGGTACGCACAACAACTGTGTATCACATCTAAATATCTCTCTGAAACCGTGCGTACTGTCAGCAGACGAACACCAAGTGATTGGATTGACTCCTACGTTACACGTGAGTTACGTGTAATGCTTAGAAACAGTACGATGAGTATTAAGCAGATTGCTGATGAGCTAAACTTCGCCAATCAGAGCTTTATGGGTAAATACTTTAAGGAACATGTGGGCATGAGTCCTTCGCAGTTTAGAAAAAGTTAACGAGTTGACAAGTAGACGAGTAAACAAGTTAATACCGATATAGATCAAAGAGAATTATCCTTTAGACAAGCAACTGGTTAACTCCTCAACTTGTCTACTCGTCAACTTGTTCACTTGTTAACTGAAGAGCTACCTCACACAATTCATCATACCACTCCTTACCAAATCTACGCGTAAGGGGTTCCTTCAAAAACTTATAAAGGGGAAGATTCAGTTCTTCTCCTTTTTTTCTTGCATCGGCACAGATACGCCAGTGATGGTAATTGATACCACAGGTACCATTCCCAAAGTCTTTCACTCTAACTGGATACAACGAACAAGAAATAGGTTTTACGAAGCCTGTCTTGCCATTACGGTAGGAACGTTCCAAGGCGCAAAGACAACAACCATTCTCATAACAAGTGAAGACACAGTCCTTACCACCAACGATACTCGTCACCAAATCGCCTTCTTCATCGGTGTAAGCGACACCCTGTTTATCTATGACCGCCTGCCCAGAGGCTGACAAGTCACCCCAAACAGTATCAAGGACATTCTCTATCTCCATTGTCTCGTCCAAGGTTACAGGTGCACCAGCATCTCCCTCAATGCAACACTGACCATGACATTTATCAAGGTCGCAGCAAAACTTCACATTGATTATATCTGGTGAGACAAGCACATCACCCACCATAAATATATGATCATACGTATTACCCATCTTTCTTAACGCTAAATTATTTCATTTTCAACTATGTTTTGCTGTTCACCCAACAGCATCTTCTCACTAAAACGGAACTCCCTTCCAATTTATTTTCATGAAAAGAAATATTTTTCTTCATGAAAATAAATATTTCTTTACGCATAAATAATTCCCTCCTAACCTTATTTTAAGGCTTTAATTAGGTAAACAAACTATCTTAGTCCTATAAGACTTATAAGGCAAATACGCCCTACACACCTTTAAACAAGCAATTCGTTTACTTATCAACTTGTCCGCTTATCTACTTATGCATCCACTACCGTCCAAACAATAGGCAAAATTTTGTTCTTCTCTAAATACGCATTGCAGCACCCGAAATGGTCATTTCCATCCCAGCCTCCATAACGTCGAGCTGCCGGATGCACTGCCTTTAGTACCATATGCCTGCCATTATCCGTACGTATAAAACGCTCCTTTCGTTGCGCTATGCGTCCCCATAACATAAAGACAATATGCTCACGCTCTTCATTCAATGCACTTACAACAGCATCCGTAAAAAGCCGCCACTTGTATTTACGATGACTGTTAGCTTGCTTCTCACGCACAGTCAATACCGTATTCAACAACAACACACCTTGTTCAGCCCAGCGTGTAAGGTCTCCCGAAGGCTGATTAATCCCATTGAGATTAATCCCAAGTGCCCTATATAGAGTCTTCAATGAAGGCGGAAGCTGTACGCCTTCAGGCACGGAAAAACTCAGTCCCATAGCCTGACCAGGATTAAAATAAGGGTCCTGCCCCATAATGACAACCTTTACCTTATCAAAAGGGCAAAGATTTAAGGCATTGAAAATCTTATCTTCTGGCGGATAGCAAGTCTCATTCTTATACTCCTCTCGCACCTTTTCCACCAATTTCCTGTAGTAGGATTTATCCAGTTTATCCTTCAGCTTTTCACGCCACGATTCTTCTAAAATCCATTCCATAGCTGTTGATTATCACTACCACTCAATAGGTTGCGCCCCACAAGAAATCAGGTAGGCGTTACAACGTGAGAACTGATGCTGTCCAAACCAGCCTCCACGATTAGCAGAGAGTGGCGAAGGGTGCACACTCTCTATAACACAGTGTCGTTGCTGGTCAATCAGTGCCTTCTTACTACGCGCAAAACCGCCCCAAAGCATAAAGACTAAGTTCTCTCGTCCATCACTAAGTGCCTTGATAGCCGCATCGGTAAAGGTTCCCCACCCTAATGGCTGATGACTATTAGCTACATGTGCGCGGACGGTAAGTGTAGCATTCAGCAAGAGAACTCCCTGCTCTGCCCAACGTGTTAAGTTGCCTGACTGACGGATAGGTGTACCTAAATCTGCCGCAATCTCCTTATAGATATTCTGCAATGAAGGTGGAAGCTGTACCCCATCAGGCACGGAGAAGCTTAATCCCATCGCCTGACCAGGCTCGTGATAAGGGTCTTGCCCAATAATCACAACCCTCACCTTGTCAAAAGGACAAAGATTAAAGGCATTGAATATCAAGTTTCCTGGAGGATAACAAGGGAACTGTGCATACTCTTGTTTCACCTGCTCAACTAACTGCTGAAAGTAAGGTTTCTCAAACTCTCCACTCAGTTGCTGTGCCCACGATGGCTCTATCTTTACACCCATAGCTATGATTGTTATCTGCAAATGTAATAAGACTAAAACAAAGATATAACTTATCACATCTTACTACATGCAGTTTTGTTACTACAAAAGTACGATAAAGTTCTGATAACAACAAAAAAGTCGTGCCTTTCGACACGACTTTCCTATTTTTAAAGCTAAACTATTACTTCTTCTTTGGCTGAGCCTGCTTCTTGCAGCAGCTACCAGCCTGTGCCTTCTTGCAGTCCTTCTTTGCCTTGTCGCAAGCCTTAGCAGACTTATCGCAAGCCTTCTCCTGCTTCTTGCAGCAGCTACCAGCCTTCTTGTCACAAGCCTTCTCAGCCTTCTCATCACAAGCCTTACCTGCCTTATCGCACTGCTTGCCCTTCTCTACCTGCTCATTTGGAGCCTTATCACACTTCTTTGAACACTGACTCTGTGCCTGTGCACTAAGTGAACATACGCTAAATGCTACTACAAATGATAATGCTATTTTCTTAAAATCCATAATCTTTTACTGTTTAAAAATTACACATTAATATCTATAAAACTCGGAAAGGATATAATTCCTTATGGGCGCAAAGGTAATGAAAAAAGAAGTTTCAACTGCAAAAAAGATTCATTCTGTTTATAAATTTTAGATTTATTAAAATCTGATTATTTGTTTAGTGAATTTATGTAAACTACCATTTTAATCGTTCTTTTTCCTTACCAACAAACAAAAAGAGGTTCTTCCATTAAATGCGTAGACGCTTTTTGTATTGCTTTAAAGAAAAAACTGAAGTTACTCATTAAACAAAAACATAGCTAAGATAGTCAGGTATCTATCCTATTATCATCCTCTAACATTGTAAACCATTTCATTTAAGACTTCGAAATTCTGCAGACAAGTGTTTGAAAAATCATTACACAATTTCTAACGAAACATCCATAAATAACGGCAAAATCACATACAAAAAGCAGATTTGTAATTAGCAGGAAATCAATTAGTTATAAAGTAGTAAAGTAAAAGGTGCTTAATTGGACTTCAAAAGGGCGTTAGTAAGAGGCTTAAAGGGCATCTTTTGCAAGTCAATTGGGCGTCTTTTAGAAGCTAAAAGAGCATGTATTGGTTTTGAACTGCATAAAAATAAATTACAAAACTCAATTAATGTGGGAGTAAGTTGTTTGTAGAAAGCAGATAGACATCGCACCTAATTATATTTGTCATGTAGTTTATCTCCCGTTCTTAAACCATCCAATAGGGGGTAATCATACTGGTGTTGGGTGATGGTTGTTGGGTGTTGAGCCTTTATAAAACTATATTATTGGAGGTAATCATACCCTATATGTGGATTTATCTCATTCTATTAACAATCTACGCTTTTAACGGAAGAACACAAAAAGGGCCGTGAATGAACACGACTCTTTTATCTACAATTAAATAATTGTTTCTATTTAAGCAAATTATTTCTCCTTCTTAAAGAACGCTTTAACCTTCGCCTTGTCTTTGTTATAAGTGTTCTTGATTTTCTGTCCGTCCTTAGCAAGACCTTGCTTAACCTTTTTTACGCCAGCCTTAACCTTTGCCTTGTCCTTACGATATGCGTTTCTTACTTTCTGCTTATCCTTAGCAAAACCCTGCTTTACCTTTGCCTCATCCTTACGATAAGTATTCTTTACTTTCTGCTCATCTTTAGCAAGACCGTTCTCAACCTTCTTTACATCAGCATTGAACTTTGCCTTATCATCCTGATAAACCTTATTTACCTTCTTCTTGTCGTTAGCAAGGTCTGCCTTAACTCTCTGCTTGTCTGCGTTGAGTTTTGCTTTCTCAGTAGTTTCAGCCTTCTTAACGGCAGCACCTACCTTATGTGCCTCAGCGTTTAACTTAGCTTTCTCCACACCCTCTGCATGTTTAACATCAGAACCTAACTTCTTTGCCAACGTGTCAACACGCTGTATGATAGTCTCATGAGGCTTTTCTGTATTGTTGGTCTGTGCTTGTGCGCTGAGAGAAGTGAGTCCTGTAAGGGCTACTAATGATAATACTAACTTACGATTCTTCATTGTCTTTAATCTTAAAAATAAATACTAATACCTAATTATGGGTGAGTCAACAGTAAGACTCACAGTGGCAAAGGTAATAAAAAACAAATCCCAAAAGCCATAAAAGACCTTTGGGATTCGCCTAATTTTATATAATAAAACTTTGATTAATCTGTAATAAGATTTTCACCTGTCATATCTGCTGGCTGTTCTAATCCCATAATATGAAGGATTGAAGGAGCAACGTCAGCCAAACGACCATTCTTTACTGTTGCAGAATTGTTGTTTGTAACATAGATGAATGGTACTGGGTTGAGTGAGTGAGCAGTGTTTGGACTGCCATCCTCATTGATTGCATTGTCTGCGTTACCGTGGTCAGCGATGATGATTGTCTCATAATCGTTAGCCTTCGCAGCCTCAACAACCTCCTTAACACACTGGTCAACTGCCCATACAGCCTTTGCAATGGCATTATAAACACCTGTATGACCTACCATATCACCATTAGCAAAGTTCACTACGATGAAGTCATACTCCTGTGTATTGATAGCACCAACAAGTTTATCCTTCACCTCGAAGGCACTCATCTCAGGCTGCAAGTCGTATGTTGCCACCTTTGGAGAAGGCACCAAGATACGGTCTTCACCCTCATAAGGCTGCTCACGACCACCATTGAAGAAGAAGGTTACGTGTGCATACTTCTCTGTCTCGGCTGTATGAAGCTGCTTCTTACCGAGCTTGCTGAGGTATTCACCTAATGTATCCATTACGTTCTCCTTAGGGAAGAGAACATTCACGTTCTTAAAGTTTGCATCGTATGGAGTCATACAATAGAACTGCAGATCCTTAATTGTATGCATACCTTCCTCTGGGAGGTCCTGCTGTGTGAGCACAGATGTCAACTCCTTAGCACGGTCGTTACGGAAGTTAATGAAGAT
The DNA here is from genome assembly GCF_018127925.1 of Prevotella melaninogenica. NCBI lineage: Bacteria > Pseudomonadati > Bacteroidota > Bacteroidia > Bacteroidales > Prevotellaceae > Prevotella > Prevotella melaninogenica. The sequence goes on from NZ_CP072348.1 coordinate 1,267,046, forward strand.
AACTACGTCACCCTCCTCAATCTTACCATTCACAGAAGAGTTTGTGATAGGCTTGATAAACTCGTCTGTCACACCTTCTGCATAGCTTGCCTCAACCGCTTTAACCATGTCAGTAGCCTGTACGCCCTTACCCTCAACGAGCAAATCGTATGCTTCTTTCACACGGTCCCAACGCTTGTCACGGTCCATTGCATAGAAACGACCAACGACTGAAGCGATATGTGCGTCATTTGCATCGCAAACCTTCTGAATCTCAGCAACGAAACCAGCACCACTCTTTGGGTCTGTATCACGTCCGTCCATAAAACAATGAACGTAAACGTCCTTAAGGTTGTACTCCTTACCAATCTCGATGAGCTTAAAGAGGTGATCAAGTGAAGAGTGAACACCACCCGTAGAGGTCAGACCCATCAAGTGGAGTTTCTTACCATTCTTCTGTGCATAGCTATATGCATTAATGATATCTTGGTTCTTCAAGATGTCACCGCTCTGGCAAGCCTTGTTAATCTTAACGAGGTCCTGATAAACAATACGACCTGCACCTATATTTAAGTGACCTACCTCAGAGTTACCCATCTGGCCGTCTGGCAGACCTACATCTTCTCCTGATGCTTGCAACTCAGAGTGTGCACTAACAGCATTCAAATAATCTAAGTAGGGTGTTGGGGTGTTATAGATAACATCACCCTTACCATGCTTACCGTTACCCCATCCATCAAGGATCATCAATAAAGCTTTCTTTGCCATAATTATTCCTTTATTTTTGTTATTATCTTCGTTTATTACCTATTATTATTTTTGTTACTGCAAAGGTACGATAAAAGAATAAGATGGGTGCAAAAAGCCATTGGAATTTTAAGGTAGAGACCGACAGAATCTTAAGTATTGTTTTATCCAAACCTACACTGTATTACTTAAAATCATAATCCCACTTAACAGTAGATTATAAATTATGCCGATTCTATCGATATTATCTCCTACAACATAGCTTTATCTCCTCACAAAATTATCTATATAAAAAAACAAGATTGCCTATTAAACTATTATTCATTCTTATCTCAACTGAAATTCTACAGCCTTTACCATCCACAAACATTTCTTCGTTCGATCCCTCCATTTCCATTTTGGCATTAACTTTAAAACACGTAGAACTTCCTTGTCAATCAGTGGGTCGACAGAACGCACAATAGAAAAATGATCACACTTTCCTTTGGGGTTAATACAGAACCTTACGACCACCCTTCCCTGTATACAATTTTCCTTTAGAGATGGTGGATAATGGAAGTTAGAAAAGATAAACTCATTAAAATCTCCCGGAAAGAATGGGAATTCTTTTAGGACAAAAACGGTGTCATGCCGAGCCTTTTTAGAATTTTCTGGTAAGGTAATAGCCTTCATATTAGACATATTCTCCTGTTGGAATTTCATCTGGCTACTATTCGTAGCATGAATACTACCTATCGTCATCAAGTTTAAAAAGAATATAATCAGAAACTTCTTCATCCTAATCATATACATTTAAAGATTCATTTTCTTCTATATAAGTAAATAGACACCGATGAATACGCTCTATTTTAGTGATTCATTAGTGCCTTTACTATCTTCTATAACAATAATTTTCATGCCTCATTGCTTGTTCTTAACCGATGTATTGATGCTCCGCACATGTAGTGCTAAGCGTCAACACAAAATGTGTTAAGGGTCAACACCAAATGTGCTAAGGGTTAATAGCGATATTGATAACGATAAAACGGCTTACAAAAGATGATGACAACATGAGCAATTTGGGCTTATAATAATCTGAAGGTGACAGGTACAAGTTGCCATACTCCTTGCTTCGGTCGTCTTTCCCACTTCCATGCAGGCATAAGTTTTAGTACGCGAAGTGCCTCTCGGTCGAGGTATGGATCTACAGAACGCATAACCCTAAACAGACAGCAACGACCAGAGGGAGTCACAAAAAACTTTATAATGACTCTTCCTGACACTGTGCTTTCTGCCAATTCAGGCGGATATTGAAGATTTGATGCGATGAATTCGAGGAGATTACCTCGGAACGAAGGCTTCAAACCCTCGGCGGTTTCAAACATCTTTGCCCCTAAGGTGTCCACATTCAATGTATCATAACAAAGAGCAAAGGCTGGTTCAGCACAATAAGGCTGCTCAGTTTGCTCCTTTTTCTTCGGTTTCATCGTTCTTTTATGCTTCTGTGCATCGATATTACCAACGACTACAAAACTTAAAAATAGAACTAAAAACAGTTTCTTTATCATAACCATGAACTTTTATTGTTGAACATTTTGTTTCTTAAAAGAAACTGGCAAGACATACCAAGTACCACCCTTAGCCGTTGAATCCACATTCCACTTCGGCATTAACTTCAATACCCTTAACGCCTCTGTATCAAAAGCAGGACTCAACGAACGAAGTATCTTGAACTGAGAACAAGTGCCGTCACGTTCTATATAAAACTTAACAATCACCTTTCCTTCAACCTTTTTGTTCTTACGACCAGCTGGCCATACAAGGTGAGCACGAAGGAATTGTTGGATATTACCTGGGAAAGATGGCATTGGAGGAAACCAACAATCAAATATTTTATGCCTTTCGTTTTTTACTTCTAAGGTATCGATTGTATCTTTCCGAACCTCATTTTCATAAGATTTCATCGACATCTTTTCCTGTTGAGCATTTACAGTTGCTGCCATACAGATACTAAGTGACATTGCTAACAAAATTCGCTTCATCATATAAACCTTTTGATTTATTCCCCTTTACAGCTATTTAACGCTGCCTTTCGAGAGATTATTATAAACAAACTCTTCACTTTGAAGAGTCTTTCGAACATTCTTAATTTAAAACCTGCGCCAACGCTTAAACGCAATCACGCCGCCGCAGGTTTATGAAATGCAGATGACATATATTGGAACTTATTGTCGATGCAAAGGTAAAGAAGAATATAATGCAATGCAATAGCCCCATTAGAGTTGACACATGTAAAACAAGTTAACATTTGACTATCAATAATTTACGACTAACAACTTCACTTCTTTGACACAATAAAGCTTATAAAAGTTCCCTCGTTTTCGCACTTTACCAACCTTTAAGATAGCTTTTCGTTCCCTTTCCTCCCACCCTAATTTGGCAATACGCAGTAGAATGTGTATCTTTGCAAATATGAACAAAAAACCGATTTTACTACTGATTACTCTTTTGACTTTGCTTTCATGCAGCCAAAGAAAACTGCCTAACTATCCTGCAACAGACGAAGGAATCACTCGGATGAGGCTCGATAGCGCTGCTTTCTTCATGGCTAAACATGACACAAGGAATGCGATGTATCAGCTAAAATCGGCAGAAAAGCACCTTTTCAACGTAACAGAAGACTCTTTGAAGTTTGCTACATACTATCGTATTGCTCTATTGAATGCCCAAAATGGTGCTTATAAATTGGCACTTGACTACTTCGACCATACTGCTCGTTATGCAAATGATAGTAAGAAGAGTCACAGACTGACGGATATTTACCTCGGTAAAGCCTCTGTTTTCAACCAAATCGGACAACGCGACTCTGCCCTGTTGTACGTAAAGAAGGCTGAATCCTTCAAGCCTCGTATTCGTAAAGACCAAGAGAAGAGTATTAATCAGCTGCGAACACGCATTGAAAAACATCAAATTTTATCGGTTTCACCGGAGAAAGATATTGAGATTATACAGATACAAGACCGTTATGAAGTGGCTATCGCACAACGTAAAGCCTTGCAACTTCAACTCTATATAGCTTATCTTGTTATCATCTTGATACTCCTTACATCTGGTATCATTGTATGGTTCCGCCGTCGTATGCGCCAACAACTACATACCTATCGCAGACAACAAGAGATGACAGAGCAGAATATTCAGCAGTTACTCCGCCGAAAAGATGCAACGATAGATGAGATGAAGGCTGAAGTTGACAGTAAAATCAATCAGTTAGAACAGTTGAAACAGAAAACTCCTACACATAATGGAGATACAAAAACTTCCGATTCCATCGAACAAACTAAGTTGGGAATAGACGCACTCTATACCATTCTAAAAGGTGGAAATATCTCACAGATGGGTAAACGCGAACAGCAGGCTCTCAACGCTATTATGCCTAACTTTGATTACGACCTTGCTTATATCCTCAATAATCCTCGCTATGCGTTCACTCCAAAGGAGACATTCTACTATATAATGGAACACAACGGGATGACCGACGAGCAGAAAGCCGATGCCTTCTGTTGTACGTCACAAGCCATCAGATCGATTAAAAGTAGAATGAAAAAGAAGATGGAAAAGTCACAAGAAGAACTTTCTGAAGTAGATATAGAACTCGAAGCAGAGGATAAATCAGCCTTATGCTTAACACACCTTGATCATTAAGTTATAACGATCCGATTCCGATACACAGGAGTCTATTTGATGAAGGTAGGTTTGATGGTCCTATCTGCTTATGAGGGTTCAAGTAGAGTACTCGAACTAACAGCAGAGTAAAGCTCCTTTATTTTCGCCAATATTCCCTTACTTTCTCCAACACTTATCAGCAAGGGAAGTCACTATCTATAGGAAGGGTTAGGAACAGCTTCCCACATCTTCTTTGCAGCATACTCACCCATCGCCTTATAACCTGCAGGGTTAGGATGTAACCAGTCACCAATCTGCCATTCTTTACGCAAGCGGTCGGGTGATGACGGATCACGCATGAGTTCATCAAAGTCGATGAAACCGTCGATTTCATGGTTTGTTCTTATCCATTCGTTCACCGTCTTACGTGCTGCATCACGTGCCTCTGTAAAGTAACCTTTGCAGCCATTAAAAGGAGTTATCGTACCCATATAGACCTTCAAGCCACGTTGGCGAGCCTTCTTAATCATCACTTGGTAAGCTTCAATCAACTGGCGAGCAGTTTCTTCTGGATTAGTTGACGCACCGATATCATTAATAGCCTCGAAGATGATTACTGCACGAAGTCCTCTTTGTCCCAAGATATCACGATCGAAACGCTCCTTTCCTGGCTGTCCTAAACCCACAGAGAGGATACGATTATCCCCAATACCAAGATTCAATACACCCGTTTTCGGACTCTTCGACTCATGTTCTCTATTCAGTACGGCAGACATAAAATCAGGCCAGCGGTCTTGTGCATTTGTAACACAACCCTTTCCATCGGTAATACTATTACCAAGGATAGCCACACTGGAAGCAGATGCATCAAGGACATCAATAGCAGAAATATTAAACCAATGGTCCTCTTTGAAGGCTGTTGAGAAATCAGTATTAGCATTTGTTACACCACGTAATATATAAGATGTAGTGCGCGAACCCATGTGAACAGTAGGTTCTTTTGGTGCTTTAAGATAGTTAATCGTAATTGACAAACGCTCCAATGGTTGTAAATCGAATTTCAACGCATCTGAAAAGGCAGCCTTACCAGCAGGTATCGTTACCCGACGTTTATTATTAAAACGGAGATACTTAGCTGAATTCTTCTGTATCTCTGACCCTTCTCCAGCCTTTGCAATATAAACACTGGTAATCTCAACAGGCTCAGAAGACAGTTCATTACTCAACTGCAAACGAATAACAGGGCCACCGATACTCACCTTCACGACCTGTCGTACGGAGCGATTCGTCATTTGGTTATTATAAGGCATAAAACCCTTATCAACTGTCTGTGGCGCACAAGCCCATGTACCTACCCAACGTTCTTGCTGTGCATAAGCGTTGAATGTGATAAAAAACAATAAAACGAATAAAATCTTACGTGTAAACATTTTCCTGAATTTTAAACCTCCCAAGCCTCTCGCACTATCTCTAACTAAAAGAGAACATATTTCTATTAATGGAAGGCTGATGATAAATAATGATAGTTTGCTATGAATAATAGAACAAAGAATGAACTTCCTACTTCTGCAATAGTTGGTTTGACGAATCAATAAGACTTTCTATTTCCGCTCTCAGATATGCCTTAAAACCATCACCCTCTATGATTTCTATATCTTTAAAGAGTCCGAGAACGAAACGACCTAAACCACGATAATCGCATACTTCTATATCTAAAAGCCACGAGCCATCCGCATTCGGAGTAATATAATGCGCACCTTGTGGATATTCTTCCTTAAAGAGATTGTGAGATAACTGCCCTAAACGTAACTTCACACGATATCGTTCCTCACTACTAAACATAAAGATATCCGTAAACACCTGCCTATGCTTGTCTTCATGTAACCACGATGTATCCAGTATCTCCACACTCGTCATGCGAGAAATCTTAAATGTCTTATTTTGTTTTGACACCAATTCATGACAGCGTACATCCTCATTATTATGCAATAAAAGGAAAGGTTCCACAAGACGATCCTTAACAGAGTGACTATGTGGACTTGAATAACCAATTAAACGAACCGTCTTCTTCTCTGCCATCGCCTTACGTAACAGTTTCAGGTTACTCTCCATTTGGCGACGAATGGGTGACTCTGCAGACACAGAGAAGTTATAAGAACTTTCCAACTTCTGCCTTAGCTGGTTCACCATCTCACTATCATTACCAGCCATTGTCAGTACACTATGTATCGTCTTCACATCCTTATCTGTAAACTGAATCGTCTGTAACAGCTGTGTGAAGAAAGGAGAGCGACGATCAATATGATAATAGCCCTGATTCTTAAATACGATAAAACCTGCATGCTTGATGAAGTCGAGTAGGTAATAGAAATTCCTACGCGACAAGTTCATCCGCTCACACAGCTCTTCAACCGTATAATTGCGTCCATCAGACAATAGAATCAAGAGTTCTAACTGCTTCTTTAATTTATCGAATCTCATTCTTACAATGAATAGACATATGATATATAACGCAGAAACAACACTTTTATTAATCTCTACAGCACTTTTTTATGCCGAATCATATCTAACCACTGACACTATCCTCTATAACAAAAGACTCTTCTCATAGCAAGATATAATGATTCCCTACCAAGAGTGATATATTTATGCAACGTACAAGAATAGTTTTATTTTGATTTGCTGTCACTTTTAACATTTCACATAACTCCATTGCAAAAAACGAGTTAGACAAGTAATTTAGATGACAGTAATGACAGGAAATTTAGTTTTAGAGAGGCAAACAGTCTTCTCGGTAATAAAACAAAATATGTTTAGGCGCTAATAAACGATTTGATTTAAAAACAAAGAAAGGCAGAAAGAAAACCTGTTCTCTCTGCCTTTACATTTATAATAACATAAGACCTATTCGTTCCTCACAAGATCATTATAATCAATCTCGTTCTGTGGAATTACCCAAGTCCACTTGTTTCCGTAATCTACAGCAATTGTTTTTGCAACAGCAGCGTGTGCATTACCACCTTCAGCAAATGAGTGGCGAACAACAGGAATGTTCCAACGCTTATAATCACTCCATGCAAAGCCTTCACCCCAAAGTTCAACCTCACGGTAATCCTTGATTTCATTAAAGAGATCAGTACCAGTCTTTGTACAGGTGTAGCTTGCGTTACGACCTGTAGTAGCATTCAGTTTAACCAATGCTGCCTGTGCATCAGCAGTGTTACCCAAGAAGTAATTAGCCTCAGCCTCGATAAGAACCATCTCACTTGAACGGATGAAAGGAACATAACTAACACCTGGCTGTGCAGTTACCCAGAACTTCATCTGCCCATCCAAATAGATATAACCAGAAGCGTAAGCTGCAGAGAGACCAGATATCTGATGCTTTTTAACGATAGAGTCGGCCTGTGCCAAAACACCTTCATCACCCAAACCTATGATGCCATAAGTCTGATTTACCTGTGCATCTTTAGTAATATCAATGCTGCGGAACTTATCTGCAGTAATAAAGAGCTGCTTACGAGCATCGTTATTAGGGATACGAGTAATTAACTCATGACCAATAGTACCAGCTCCAGTACTCTGCGTACTTGCAGAGTGACCATTACAAGCATCCTGTACACCAAATGCCCAATACCAGTTCTGTTCACTTGCATCACCATAACTACCGAGAATCCACTCATCGTTTGGCTTATAAAAACCAGCTGCGTATGCATCACCTGTCATCAAAGGACGGTTAATCTGTGCCAACTTAGCCTGTGCCAAAGCAGTAGCATAATCCTGACGAGTCAATGCTGCACGTGCATAAACAGCGTGGGCAGTATTAATATCAGGAATCCAACACTCGGCTGTTGAACGCATCACACCACTCTCAGTGAAGAGTTTGATAGCCTCCTGACAGTCCTTGTAAATCTGTGCGTAAGTCTCAGCAAGTGTTGAAGCCTTCAGTTCACCCGTAGAGGTATCAATACGCAAAGGCAATCCCGTAGAGGCACCATTGTTACTATCCTGCCAACGATAGCAGTAATAGTGTGCCAACTTCTCAAATGCGTATGCACGGAAGGTCAATGCAGAAGCCTTGATAAACTTTCTATCAGCCTCACTACCCGTAGCATTATCAATGTTTGCAAGAAGAGCATTTGCATTGTTAATGATCTGGTAGTAATAAGTCCACGCATAAGAATCATAAATACTTGTTGAACGGAAGTGGAATGTCTGATTATGGATAGGAGCCCAACCTGAAGCATAACGGTTGTAGTTATAATTCTGACTTGGAAGGTTCTCATAGAGACGCATTATCGCATTTTCACCTGCGAACCCTTGACTATAGTAGTACTGCTGTACGGTCATCGACTTAGCAATACCATTCAAGGTATTACGTGCATTGCTTGTATTAGCATATGCTGCAGAAGGCTCAGCCGACTCTGCTGGTGATACATTGAGATAATCACTGGAGCAAGATGCTGTCATAGCAGCCACAGCAATTAAAGCCCCTGCGGTGAATTTATTTATTGAATATTTCATATTATTCCTTTTTTAAATTCTACAATATTAGAGATCCACTGTCAAACCGAAGTTGAACACACGTGCAGATACATAAGTATTATCACTATCACCATTAAAGCTATACTGTGGGTTCATACCCTTACGACCTGTGAGCGTGAAGAGATTCTCAACACCAGCCTTAACAGAAACACCTCCGAGACCCCACTTCGTTACCAACACCTTTGGCAAACGATAACTGAGCATGATATTCTTCATAATCAAATAAGAAGAACTTGTCAACCAACGGTCACTAACAGCATTGTTATCAGTGCTACCATTGAAATCAAGGATAGGTGTACCATTAGGATCGATACGGTTAGGAGAAGTAGCTGTCATACCCTCAGGAACGCCGTTCCAAGAATTAAGAACATCCTTATGAAGCGCAGCTGCTGAAGAAGCCGAACCCGTAGACATCAAAGAACTATAAGAGCTATCCATTGTCTTACCACCAAGGCTATAAGTCATCAATACTGACAAACTCAAGTCTTTCCAACGAAGATTAGAGCCGAATGAGCCATAAACAGATGGAAGAGCTGTACCAGCCCACTTACGTAGTGCCTGAGAAGTTGATGTAGTATATTTTGTTCCATTAATCTCAACGAGGTCACCAGCAGCTTGAGCAGCAGCCTCCTGTTTAGGATCGAGGTCATAGAGAGACTTACCAGTCATCTGGTCAACACCTACGAAGTGATAAGTAAACCACTCGTATGCAGAGTGTCCCTCAGAATACTTCTGCTGACCATGCAGGATGTCTTCTCCCTTAGGCAACTTGAGTACCTTATTCTTCAATGTAGTAGCATCGAATGAGAGGTTCCAGGTCCAATCCTTTGAACGTACAACATCACCACTCAACATAATCTCAAATCCACGGTTAGAGATAGTACCTATATTCTGATACTGTGTAAGGTTCTCAATAGCATCGTTTCCAAAGAATGAACCTGCTGACAATGGGAAACGAACCTCGAAGAGCAAGTCCTTAGAACGCTTATCGAAGTAGCCCAAACTGAAGTTCAAACGGTCAAAGAGCGTACCCTCAACGCCGAAATCGAAAGTCTGTGTAGTCTCCCACTTCAAGTCGAGAGCTGATAGCTTCTGACGTACCAAGGCTGGGTTACCACCATTCTTAGTAATATAATAAAGTGCTTGATAGCCATAGAAATTAACAGCAGCATCATTACCTACCTCACCGTATGAAGCGCGAGCACGCAAAGCATCAACCCACTTTACATTCTCCATGAACTTCTCTTTCTTGATATTCCAGTTTACACCAGCTGAGAAGAAGTTACCCCAACGCTTATCTTTATGGAACTTAGAAGAACCATCGCGGCGGAAAGAGAAGTCTAAGAAGTACTTCTCATCATAGTTGTAACGCAGACGACCAAGATAAGATTCAGTTCTATAATCCTCAAAATAGCCTTCTGTATCAGAGTTTAGGACGAAGTTACTCAACGCACGCAAACCTTCGATAGCTGCATTTGTATTCATAACGCGTGAATACTTACGATTCCAGCTATAGTTCTCATGACCGAGAAGAACGTCAACATGGTGAAGATCAAAGTTATGATCCCAGTTCAAAAGTTCCTGTCCTGTATAGGAGATATACTGGTAAGAACGCTCAGTCAGACGACCATTGTTAGAAGCACCATCACCAATAACAGGGTTGTTATAGGTCTGACGGTTTTCATTAGCATGGTTCAAGTCTACTTTTCCTGTCAAAGAGAAACCATATGGCAAACTGATTTTTGTATACAACAAACCATCCAATACGTTTCTACGTGTGCGGTCCATATCCATCGTCATCTCATAAGGGAGGTTACGGTTGTTAAGATACTCAGACGTAGTATCATACTGCTTGTTACCATTTGCATCCAAAGCGTATGTGCCATCAGCATTATGCAAATAAACAGGATAAACCGGAGCCATGTAACGAGTTACATAGAATGGATTAGCATAGAAATTTTCTTTAGCACTTGAATTATAGCTTCTTACAGAAGAAGTACCAGAGAGGTTCAAACCTAATTCGAGCCACTTGTTGGCTGTATATTGTGTATTAATACGACCAGTAAAACGCTCATAGCCTGAGTTCAAAGTATAACCCTGCTCATTCAGATAACCAGCAGAAGAATAGATATTATACTTATCACTTGCTACAGCTGCAGAGAGGTTATACTCCTGACGATGACCAGTACGTTCAACAGCCTTCTGCCAATCAAGATCATCATAACCAGCACGCATAGTAGCAGTCAACTTGCCATTTGCATCAAAGAGAGCATCATCGGCTCCATCATAGATATTACGCTTTACAAAATCAGATACCAAGTGCTGAGTTGCATAGGTTGCAGCTGCAGCTTCTGTAGAAACAATACCGCCAGATAGCGCATAATTCTTCATGGCTCTCCAAGAAGCCTCCATCCACTCATTCGGACCTAAACGGTCATACTCTGCAATACCACGTCTGTAGACACCCTGATCCATCTTCAAAGTAATGTTTGGCTTAGTAGTAAACTTAGCCTTCTTTGTTGTAATCAAGACAACGCCATTAGCCGCACGGTTACCATAGAGAGCTGCAGAAGAAGCGTCCTTCAAAACAGACATAGACTCGATGTCGCTTGGATTTAACTCGGCAATATTACCTTCAAATGGAGTACCATCAACGATATAAAGAGGCTGATCAGCATCTTTAACTAACGTTCCCACACCACGAATGTGAATCTTTGGCGTAGTACCAGGCTCGCCATAAGAGTTATTTACCTGTACACCAGGGGCAGAACCTTCCAATGCACCCGTTACCGTAGTACTAATACGATTGGAGATTTTCTTAGAGTCTACAACAGCTACAGAACCCGTAATTGATTGACGCTTAGCAGTACCATAGGCAACAATTACGACCTCATCAAGGTTCTTGTCATCAGGGGTTAAGCTCACTTTCATGTTGTTTGTTGCAGTAACAGTCTTTGTTTTCATTCCAACATAAGACACAATCAACTTAACACCTGCAGGTGCTGAGAGACGGAACTTACCATCAACATCTGTTACAGTACCCGTCTGTGTACCAGACACGAGGATAGACGCACCTACTACAGGCTGTCCATCATCTGTAGAGACTACAGTTCCGCTAATCTCTGTCTGCGCCAGCGCTGTTCCTAAACTTAGGAATAAGCCGACTAAAAACATCATTAGTCTTTTTTCCATAAATTCTCTCTTTAATTAATATAATAAATAAACTATTTCAGACTCACACTATTAATACGTAAGGTATTACAAATTGCATACAATCAGGGTACAGATATTTTTAACACTTCACAAAGATAGTGTACAGCTTTTAAAGTTCCAAGTGAAAATGAAATTTTAATTAATATTTTCACATTTATTAATGTTTTATTTTTACGAAACGACATATTAATGCATGAAAATAAATTAATTATTATTTATAACGGTATATAAAACAACATATTGTAAGTACTACACTTCCATTCCTTATTAAAGATTAAAATACAATTAAGTATAGAGAGATAAAGTAACTTTAGAGCCAAATCTGGTTCTTCCGTTAAAAGCGTAGATTGTTAATAGAATGAGATTAATTCACATACATGGTATGATTACCCCCAATTAGGTGGTTTTACAAGGAGAATAAACTACATAATAAACGTAATTAGGTGCGATGTCTATTTGTCTTCTACAAACAACTTATTCCCTTATTAGTTGAGATTTGTAAACTATTTTTATGCGGTACAAAACTAATACATGCTCTTTTGACTTCTAAAAGACGCTTAATAAGCTTGCAAAAGGTGCCCTTTAAGACGCTTACTAACGCCCTTTTGAAGTCCAATGAAGCATCTTTTATTTTACTACTTTATAACTAATTGACTTCCATGTGGTTATAAACCTACTTCTTGTCTGTGTTTTTGCCGTTATTTATAGATGTCTTATTTGAAAATATGTAATGATATTTCAAACTCTTGTATGTAGATTTTCGAAGTCTTAAAATGAAAAGGTTTTCTGTGTCAGAGGCTGATGATAGGATAGATCGTTGACTGTCTTAGCTATGGTTTTGTTTAATGAGTAACTTCGCTTCTTCCGTTAAAGCAATACGAAAAGCGTCCACACATTTAACGGAAGAACCCCAAATCTGCCATTAGATCGTAATAGTGACTATTAATATTAATCTAAACGAGCAATATCACACAATCTTTAGAAAAAGAAAATAACTTAACAAACATGCTTAGTAACAACAAAATAAGGTTCTTCAGGAATTTGGAGTGATAAAGTAAGCTTACTACATATTAAGGTCACACAGAGAGGGGGAGAACACGGAGGTGAAAGCAGACAATCTCACGGAGGTGCCGAAGGCACAAAGAGCGACAGAGGCGTAGTGTACATATTGCTGATAGCTTTGGTAATAAACGAATAAACGTTTTAAGAAATCTTGCAAAACACTGCTTTGTAATGAAGTAGACCAAAGTATTAATAAAACTCGTAAATATCCTCTGTCCCTCCACGCACCAACGGTGCCTCTGTGCCTAACGATTGCTACTATATAAAACCTCTGTGTTCTCCTTTACTCTGTGTGACCTATCTTCAAACTTCTAATCTCAAAAGGTATCACTCCAAATTGCTGAAGACCCCATTTTTAAACCGAATTTAGGCTCTTATTAGTATCTTGTCTGTCTTTGTAACTTGATGTTAGTCCACAATGGTGGTGTTACAATAACAAACAAGATGCTTAACAATACAACAAAATCAGTTTAGAAACATATACTCAATTAGGCTTAAAAGTCAAAAGAGAGCTGCCCATCACCCAAAAGGTTATAACTTTTGCGATGATAAGGTGTGATACCATGTTCACGAATAGCCTGACGATGCTTCTTCGTTGGATAACCCATATTGGATTGCCAGTCATATTGCGGATATTCCTCAGCCAAAGAGAGCATATAGTCATCACGATAAGTCTTGGCAAGGATTGAGGCAGCTGCAATAGAAAGATACTTCCCATCTCCTTTAACTATGGTTGTTGAAGGTAGATCTTGGTAAGGCTTAAAACGATTACCATCAACGATAACCGCTTCTGGACGTACCTTCAACTGGTCCAACGCTCGATGCATAGCCAAGAAAGAGGCGTTGAGAATATTTATCTTATCTATCTCTTCAGGCGTAACGATACCCACTGCCCATGCAATAGCATCACGCTCAATCTCCTCACGAAGTGCATAACGCTTCTTTGCCGTCAGCTTCTTTGAGTCGTTTAACAACTCATTCTGATAATCAGATGGGAGAATAACAGCAGCAGCATAGACACTTCCAGCAAGGCATCCTCTGCCTGCTTCGTCGCAACCAGCCTCTATTAGGCTTTCATAATAATGACTTTTCAGCATGAGCAATAGGTTTTAAAAGTTAAAGAACCTTTCATTTTAATCTTATATAACAAATATTTTTTGCAGAGTGAACATTCCTTGCACAATACACAATTACTTTTGCAAACGTAAACCAAGGAATGTTTTACACATCATTTATATATAGCAACAATTAAAGAACAAAGAATATGAAAAAAGAATTGATTCTTACAGAGCGTAACGCATCGTACAACGAGCTTAGTCGTTTCTTCACAGACGCAGCTGCATGGTTACAAACTCCATTGGAGTGGCTACGCAATTATTACAGCTCTGTCCTCGAACGGGAAGTGAGTAGCAAGCAGGCTTCGTATATCACACAAGCTCAGTTGGCTTTGATTCTGACTATATTCCCGATTGTTTCATCATTACTATTACAAGGAGTATTCCTTACTTGGTTTGCCTTCAGCCTTTATAAGTGTAAGAAGGGATAAGAACCTCAGTGTACACCTTGTATATCTGCAAGAAAACAGGCGTTCATAAGCGTAATGAAACGCATATAAACGCCTGTTTGAATCTACTTATTTCCTTAAAACATCATTGCAATACGCTTGATGCCTGCTACCAAAGCATCCACTTCCTCACGTGTGTTATATAATCCGAAGGAGGCACGAACAGTACCAAGGATACCAAGGCGATCCATCAAAGGTTGTGCACAATGATGACCCGTGCGGACAGCAATACCTAACTGGTCGAGCAATGTACCAAGATCCATGTGGTGAATATCACCGACATTGAAACTGATAACAGCATCACCGCTGTCATTGTTATGTCCATAGATGTGCATCCCCTCTATCTCACGGAGCTGCTGAAGCGCATAACGTGTGAGTTCTTGTTCATGGGTGAGGATATTATCCATACCCAAAGAAGTAACATAGTCGATAGCAGTTGCAAGTCCGTGCGTTGCAATATAATCAGGAGTTCCTGCCTCAAACTTCAAAGGGGGACGCTCAAAGGTCGTCTTCTCAAAGCTAACACGCTCTATCATCTCACCACCACCTTGATAGGGAGGTAGTCGGTCGAGCCACTCTTCTTTACCATAAAGAACGCCCACACCTGTCGGACCATACACCTTATGACCACTAAAAGCGAGGAAATCGCAATCTAAGTCTTGCACATCAACAGCAAAGTGAGGAACGCTTTGCGCACCATCCACTACTACAGGAACACCGTGTTCGTGGGCGATACGAATCATCTCCTTTACAGGATTGACGGTTCCAAGAACATTGCTTACCTGCGTTACACTAACAAGCTTTGTACGTTCGGTGAAGAGTTTTTCATATTCTTCAAGCTGAAGTTCACCCTCATCGGTCATAGGAATAACCTTTAGCACAATCCCCTTACGCTGTTCTTGTAGCTGCCAAGGCACAATGTTTGAATGATGTTCCATGGTAGAAACTATCACTTCATCGCCTTCCTTCATGCAGCCTTCAACAAAACTGGAAGCAACGAGATTCAAACTCTCTGTCGTACCACGTGTGAAGACAATCTCAGTTGTTGAACGAGCATTGATAAACTTCCGCACTGTCTCACGTGCTGCCTCATGCAAGTCAGTAGCCTGTTGTGACATCCAGTGTACACCACGGTGCACATTAGCATTTACATTGAGGTACTCTTCCTGCATAGCATCCAACACACAGAGCGGTTTCTGTGTGGTAGCACCATTGTCAAGATAAATCAGGGGTTTACCATAGACGGTGCGTGAGAGAATTGGGAAGGATTCCCGAACTTTCGTTATATCGTACATCTTTTATTGGGCTAATTGGGCTAATAAGGCTAATAAGGCTAATAAGCCCAATTAGCCTAATACCAAATTACTTACACAAATCGCAACCTTCACACTTATCAAGCTCACCACGGAAACGCTTCTCTACCAAATGGTGGAGACGGTCGCGCAGTGGTTCAAGCTCCATCTTATCAATTACCTCATTGATAAAGGCAAACTCAAGGAGGAGCTTTGCTTCTTTCTTATCAATACCACGCTGCTGCATGTAGAAGAGCGCAGCATCATTAAGCTGTCCTACTGTTGAACCATGATTACACTGAACATCATCAGCATAAATCTCAAGCATTGGCTGGGTGAACATACGAGCTGTCTTGCTGGCACAAAGGTTACGGTTGTTCTCTTGTGAAAGCGTCTTCTGCGCGCCCTTGCGAACAAGAACACGACCAGCAAAAGCACCAACTGCATTATCATCAAGTACGTACTTGTAAAGTTCGTTACTTGTGCAATGAGGTACTTGATGGTCGATAAGCGTATTGTTGTCAACGTGCTGACTCTTATCAGCTATCACACAACCATTACAGAAACATTCGCTACCCTCTCCCTTGAAAACAAGGTCGAGCATATTGCGAGTAACTCCGTTATGCAATGTAATGACATTGTGGCTTGCACGTGAATCACGCTGCTGCTCGATATATACATTCGACACGCGTACATTCTTTGCATGTGTTTCCTCAAGACAATTCAACTCAAGATTAGCATTCGCACCTACGTAGGCTTCGATTACCTGTGTAGCAAGGAAGTTACGGTCGTCAGCAGCATGGTCACAGAAGAGGAACTGCGCCTTAGCACCTTCTTCAAGAACAATGAGTACTCGACGGTTGACCATCAAGTCAACATCTGAACGAAGGATATTGATTACTTGTATGGTACGCTCAAGCTGTACATTCTTAGGCACATAGATAAAGAGACCATCTTGTGCAAGCATTGTATTCAAAGCTGTTATCGCATCTGCCTCAGTATTGGCAAGACGACCATAATACTTCGCAACCAACTCAGGACGCTCAGTTGCTACATGATTCAAG
Source organism: Prevotella melaninogenica (assembly GCF_018127925.1). Taxonomy (NCBI): domain Bacteria; kingdom Pseudomonadati; phylum Bacteroidota; class Bacteroidia; order Bacteroidales; family Prevotellaceae; genus Prevotella; species Prevotella melaninogenica. The sequence continues at coordinate 1,284,154 of NZ_CP072348.1, forward strand.
CTGTCAACAATAACACCATCATTAAGTTTTGCCTTTGGAAGTGACTTACTGTAGAACTGATCATTCACTACGAAATAAAGAGAAGTGCTGAGATTTGGAACATCGCACTTGAAGGTATCATAAGGATTAACAGGAATCTCAAGACGGTTGAGATTCAATCCATAATCAGGTTCAAAGAGCTTTTGCATATCCGTGTACTTATAGCGTTCCACCTTCTTGGTAGGAAAGCCCTGTCGACGGAAGTCTTCAAAAGCCTTATCGCGTACCTCATTGAGCACAGGTGCAGCATGCTCTTTGATGAGTTGCTGCGCCTCTGTATAGAGGTCTATATATTGTTTTTCGCTTTGCATTGTAATTTCTTTTTGGAGGTTTTATCTAAAAGATAGCGGGACTAATACCACTCGTAATACTATTTTTATTAGAACTACAAGATACTCTTAAGCCACCGATTATTCCTCTGCATCAACCTCTTCCTTAATCCAATCGTAACCGCGCTGCTCAATCTCCTTTGCAAGTTCAGGACCTGCAGTCTTCACGATACGACCCTTATAAAGCACATGGATAACATCTGGCTTAATCATCTCTAACAGACGCTCATAGTGCGTAATAACAATAGCTGAAGTCGTTTCATTGTGCATCTTGTTTACACCCTCAGCCACGATACGCATAGCATCAACGTCAAGACCAGAGTCTGTCTCATCAAGAATACTAAGCTTTGGCTCTAACATTGCCATCTGGAAAATCTCGTTGCGCTTCTTCTCACCACCAGAGAAGCCTTCATTTACACTACGGCGAGAGAGATTTGAATCCATCCCAACCAACTGACGTTTCTCACGCATAAGTGCCATAAACTCTGCAGCCTTCATTGGCTCTAATCCTTCATAGGCACGCTTTGCATTGATAGCAGCCTTCATGAAGTTAGTCATACTTACGCCAGGTATCTCCACTGGATACTGGAAAGACAAGAAGAGTCCTTCATGAGAACGCTCCTCTGGCTTCATCTCCAAGAGATTCTTACCATTAAACAATGCCATACCATCAGTTACCTCATAGAGAGGATTACCTGTAAGTACTGCACTCAGTGTTGACTTACCAGATCCATTAGGACCCATAATAGCATGAATCTCACCATCTTTAATTGTGAGGTTGATGCCTCTTAATATTTCTTTGCCTGCGATGGTTGCATGCAGGTTTCTTACTTCTAACATATTATCTTTGCTTTAATTTTCTTTCACTAAAAATGAATTAACAACATCTAACAACGTATCGAATATGAAATCAGAAAAGTGATACTCACCACGAGCCATCTTTTCGATTCTCTCTTGCTCTATTTGCTCTTCAAGGAGCGAGGACGAATAAGCATCTTTACCAAAGAAAGACTTTGATTTCTTCTTATAAGGTGGTAAGTTACCTATCATCTCCGAGCCCGTAACTGTACGATAGAGACGAGTGTCAAAGGGCTTGGGTGTATACGGTAGCCCCATCACAGACTGGCATGTAATCGATGTATCCTGCTTCACTTGCTCATCAATCAAATATTTCTGCCACGGCTTTATTTGCCATGACTGGGCTTGAAGCATTGTTGTTAGCAGCAAGCCAGACGTGATAAGAATGACCTTTCGCATGTTGTATATTCAGTTATATTATCCTACCGTTCCTTCAAGTGTTACAGAGAGTAGTTTTTGTGCCTCAACAGCAAATTCCATTGGAAGCTTATTGAGTACGTCCTTAGCATATCCATTGACGATCAAACCAACAGCATCTTCAGTAGGAATACCACGCTGATTGCAATAGAAAAGCTGGTCCTCACTAATCTTCGAAGTGGTAGCCTCATGCTCAACAATAGCTGTATCGTTGTGGATGTCCATATAAGGGAATGTGTGAGCACCGCAGTCAGAACCTAAGAGAAGAGAGTCACAACTTGAATAGTTGCGGGCATTCTCAGCATTGGCTGTAGCACGAACCAAGCCACGATAAGAGTTCTGACTATGGCCAGCAGAGATACCCTTAGAGATGATTGTACTCTTGGTATTCTTACCCATGTGAATCATCTTCGTACCCGTATCAGCCTCTTGGTAGTTATTGGTTACAGCAACAGAATAGAATTCTGCCTGTGAGTTATCGCCCTTCAATACACAAGAAGGATACTTCCAAGTGATTGCCGAACCTGTCTCTACCTGTGTCCATGACAGCTTTGAGTTCACTCCACGCAGTTCGCCACGCTTTGTAACAAGGTTCAAGACACCACCCTTACCATTTTCATCACCTGGATACCAGTTCTGAACAGTAGAGTATTTTACTTCTGCATTGTCCAAGACAACGATTTCAACTACTGCTGCATGCAACTGATTCTCGTCACGCATAGGAGCAGTACAGCCCTCAAGATAGCTAACATACGAATCATCATCAGCTACAATCAATGTACGTTCGAACTGACCTGTATTAACCGCATTGATACGGAAGTACGAACTAAGTTCCATCGGACAGCGAACGCCCTTAGGGATATATACAAAGGAACCATCACTAAAGACCGCAGAGTTGAGTGCTGCAGAATAGTTGTCACGATAAGGAACAACACTACCAAGGTATTTACGCACCAAGTCTGGGTGTTCCTGAACCGCCTCACCGATAGAACAGAAGATAATCCCCTTCTCAGCCAACTGCTTCTTAAAGGTTGTCTTCACTGACACGGAGTCCATAATAGCATCAACTGCCGTACCACTCAAAGCCAATCGTTCCTCCAAAGGAATACCTAACTTATCGAAAGTCTTCTCTAACTCTGGATCAATCTCCTTATTCTTAGGCTTCTTCGCCAATGGATCAGCATAATAGGAGATATCCTGCAGATGTAACTCTGGCAAATGCAAGTGTCCCCACGTTGGTATAGGGAGTGTCTGCCAGTAACGGAAAGCCTTCAAACGAAAATCGAGGAGCCACTCTGGTTCCCCTTTCTTCTGCGAAATAAGTCGAACGACATCTTCGTTCAGACCCTTCGGAATGACCTCCGTATGTACATCAGTCGTAAAGCCGAACTCATACTTCTGCTCTGCGACCTTCTTTACAAATTCATTATTCTTGTTCTCAGACATTTGTTTTTGTGATTAAAGAGAGGGAGAATACTCTGGAGTCAAAAGAGTTAGAGGGAGTTAGAAGGGTTAAAGAGAATAATTACCTTTTCAGTATGCTTCTTTACCTCTAACGTTTAGCCCATCCAAATACACTATCTGTCTTTCCTATACCTATTGTTTAATTCATTTAAACCTATCGTTTCAATTCATCCAACAATAAGTTCTTAGTTTCCACCGTCTCTATTCTCAATACTTATATACACTCTGTGAACATACAATATGTATGCCACAAAGACCAATGGCAACATTTGTTACCATGAAAAAAAACCGCCTTTACTCCTTTGATGGAGAAAAGACGGTTTTTTATATTGTTACAATTTCTGTTCAACCTCAATCTCCGTGAAGGTTTCGATGATATCACCCACCTGTAAATCATTGTAATTGACAAGTGAAATACCACATTCAAGTCCTGTAGCTACCTCCTTCACATCGTCCTTATAACGCTTCAAAGCATCAATAGGAGCTGTATGGATAACGATTCCGTCACGGACTACGCGACCCTTATCCTTGCTGTGAACCTTACCTTCAGTAACCATACCACCAGCAACAGTTCCAACCTTGGAAATCTTGAAGACCTGTTTAACTTCAAACTGACCAGTGACAATCTCCTTCTTCACCTTATCAAGCATACCCACCATCGTTGACTTAACATCGTCGATAGCATCATAGATGACAGAGTAAGTATTGATTTCTACACCCTCACGGTCAGCCAAACGGCGTGCATCAGCAGAAGGACGAACCTGAAAGCCGACGATAACAGCGTCTGAAGCAGATGCCAACATAACATCGTTCTCAGAAATCTGACCTACAGCCTTACTGATAACATTAACATTAACCTTCTCTGTTGACAGTTTGATGAATGAGTCAGACAATGCCTCGATAGATCCATCAGTATCACCCTTAACAATGATATTCATCTCATGGAACTCACCACGAGCGATTCGATGAGAGATATCAGACAGGGTAAGACGAGTCTGTGTACGCAAGCCTTGCTCACGCTGCAACTGTTCACGCTTGTTTGCAATCTCACGTGCCTCCTGCTCTGTCTCCATAACATGGAAGGTATCACCAGCTGTTGGTGCACCATTCAGACCGAGGATGATTGCAGGCTCTGCTGGTCCAGCACTCTCAATACGCTGGTTACGCTCATTGAACATAGCCTTGATACGACCCCATGAAGTACCAGCGATAACATTATCACCAATCTTCAAAGTACCATTAGATACAAGAACCGTACTTACATAACCACGACCCTTATCAAGTGAAGACTCAATGATAGTACCTGTAGCCTTACGGTTAGGGTTAGCTTTGAGATCCATCATATCAGCCTCAAGAAGAACTTTATCAAGAAGTTCGTTCACTCCGACACCCTTCTTAGCACTGATTTCCTGACACTGATACTTACCACCCCACTCTTCAACGAGCAGATTCATTTGTGACAAGTCTTCACGAATCTTATCAGGGTTAGCTCCTGGCTTATCAATCTTATTGATTGCAAAGACCATAGGAACACCTGCTGCCTGTGCATGAGCAATAGCCTCCTTGGTAGTAGGCATCACAGAGTCGTCTGCAGCAATGATGATAATCACAATATCAGTAACCTGTGCACCACGAGCACGCATAGCAGTAAATGCTTCGTGACCCGGAGTATCAAGAAAGGTAACCTTACGGCCATTCTCAAGTGTCACACCATAAGCACCGATGTGCTGGGTAATACCACCTGCCTCACCAGCAATTACATTCGTATTACGGATATGGTCGAGCAAAGAAGTCTTACCATGGTCAACATGACCCATGACTGTCACGATTGGAGCACGTGACACGAGATCGTTCTCATCATCCTCCTCTTCACTAACAGCTTCCTGTACTTCAGCACTAACATACTCTGTCTTGAAGTCGAACTCATCAGCAACAAGGTTGATAGTCTCTGCATCAAGACGCTGGTTGATAGACACCATGATACCTACAGACATCAAGGTTGAGATGACATTTGTCACAGGAACATTCATCATTGTTGCCAACTCTGAAACAGTAACAAACTCTGTCAACTTCAATATCTTACTTTCCTTGCGCTCTGCCTTAGCCTCTGCATTCAGACGTTCTTGAACAGCATCACGCTTCTCTTTACGGTATTTAGCACCCTTCTTATTCTGACTCTTGCTTGTCAAGCGTGCAAGTGTCTCCTTTACCTGGCGTGCTACAGCCTCATCATCAACCTCTAAAGGCTTCTGATTACGATTGCGTTTCTTCTTACCCGCATTCTTGTTGCCACTGCCATTGTTGTTATTGCCTTTCTTACCATTCTGATTCTGCTGCTGATTAGCTGCAGCATTGATATCAACACGTTCCTTGTTAATACGAACGCGTTTCTTCTTGCCCTGACCATTACCCTGACCAGCTTTCTCTTCACGCTCTTTACGACGTTCCTCCTTACTCTTCTTCTTAGGGCGGGTACTCTGGTTCAAAGTGCTGAGATCAATCTTACCTAAGACATTCACCTTAGGTGTATTTAAGATTTTCTTCTCATTCTTGGTCTGGAACAAGCCATTATCTTTTTTCTCCTCTGCAACTGCAGGTTCAGCTGGAGTATTAGTAGCTACTGAACCAGCCTGTACCTTAGGCTCAGCCTTTACCTCAGCCTTAGCTACAGGAGTTTCATTCTTTTTAGGTTCAGCCTTCACTTCAACAGGTTTCTCAACCTTTGGAGCAACAGGTTTAGCCTCTTCTTTATTTACAGCAGGCTTCTTGCTTGCATCATGTTTCTCTACCTTTTTCTTCTCCTCTGCAGGTTCTACGGCAGCAGCAGGGGTAGGTTTGTTCTCAACAGGAGCAGCAGCTTTCTTTGCAGCTGGCTTATTCAGCTGATCAAGGTCTATCTTTCCGACTGGTTTATACTGCTGACGCTCAGCCTTCATGACTGCTTCGCCTTTATGTTCTGCAGCACTTTTCTTTTCTTTAGTCTTCTTCTGCAAAAGCTTAGCAGCGTCCTTCTTTACCTCCTTATCATTATTGAAGGCATCTACGAGAGCTTTATATTGACCCTCGCTTAGCTTGAAGTTAAGCTCATTCTTCACCTCGCCTAACTCTGGCTTCTTCTCTAAGAACTCCACTGCCGTTTGGAGTCCTATATTCAATTCACGAATTGCTTTGTTTAATCTGATGCTCATTAACTTTATTTTTCGGTGTAGGGTGTTGGTTGTTGATATGCCTTTTGGTAGAGAGGGGTTCCGAACATGGAGTTGCTGAATAGTCACACCCGTTAGCTTTCAGTCAACAGCCATCACCCACCAACCAATCACCTTTTACTGTTCAAACTCTGATCTCAATACGTTCAACACGCTATCAACGGTCTCTACCTCCAAGTCTGCCTTTTCAATCAGCATCTCACGTGGAGCGTTGAGTACCTGGCGCGCTGTGTCAAGTCCGATACCCTTAATGGCATCGATAACCCACTGATCGATTTCATCAGAGAACTCATCCAAGTAAATATCCTCCTCTGCATTCTGTTCGTCAAGTTCACGGAATACGTCGATGGTATAACCTGTCAGCATACTTGCCAACTTGATGTTCATACCGCCACGACCAATAGCAAGACTTACCTCCTCTGGCTGCAAGTAAACCTCAGCCTTCTTATTCTCCTCATCAACAGTCAAGCTGCTCACCTTTGCAGGAGCAAGTGCACGCTGAATAAAGAGTTTTGTATTTGCAGTCCAGTTGATAACGTCGAGATTCTCGTTGCAAAGTTCACGAACGATACCATGAACACGGCTACCACGTACACCAACACAAGCGCCTACTGGGTCGATACGCTCATCAAAGCTCTCAACAGCAATCTTTGCACGCTCACCAGGCATACGAGCAATCTTACGAATAGCTATCAAACCGTCATTGATTTCAGGTACTTCAGCCTCAAGCAGACGCTCAAGGAACTCTGGAGCAGTACGTGAGAGGATAATCTTTGGATTATTATTCTCATTGTCAACACGATGAATCACCGCACGAACAGTCTCGCCCTTACGATACTGATCACGTGGAATCTGCTCACCCTTAGGGAGAATCAACTCATTATTCTCTTCGTCAACAAGCAGAACCTCACGCTTCCAAGTCTGATAAACCTCACCAGAGATAATCTGACCAACACGGTCCTTATACTTGTTATAGAGAGAGTCATGCTCCAGCTCAAGAATCTTAGAAGCCAATGTCTGACGAAGGTTCAAAATAGCACGGCGACCGAACTTATTGAAGTCAACCTCCTCACTTACATCCTCACCTACTTCATAGTCTGCCTCTATCTTACGTGCATCTGTAAGGCTTATTTCCTTATTCTCATCCTCAACCTCACCATCAGCCACAACCACACGGTTACGGTGAATCTCGAAGTCGCCCTTATCAGGGTTTACAATCACGTCGAAGTTTTCGTCACTACCGAAAATCTTAGCGAGTACATTGCGGAAGCTCTCCTCCAAAACGCTCACCAATGTAGTACGATCGATGCTCTTGGTGTCTTTAAACTCCTTGAAGGTCTCGATCATATTCGGACGTTCTTCTTCTATTTTTCTTGCTGCCATAGCTTTACTTGAAACTTATTATGTATTTTGTATATTTTACTTCATCCATCTTGTACGCGTGGTCTACATCCATCTTCACTGGACGTTTCTTACCTTCCACTTGTACCTTCTCATTGACTGCCACAACAAAGTCGTTACCATCAACGCTCTTTAATACGCCTTTGACTTTCTTTCCGTCCTTACCGAGCACCTCAACTTCCTTACCGATGAAGTTCTGATACTGCTGAGGAACTTTGAAAGGCTGACCCAATCCTGCAGAACCTACCTCAAGTTCGTAATCCTCTTCATCACGTGAGAGACGATCCTCGATATACTTGCTCAACTCTACACAATCTTCAATCCACACGCCATCGGCATGATCAATCTCAACGACAATCTTATCGTCAGAACTGATTTGAATGTCAACCAGGAAGTACTCCTTACCCTCCAGCCACTCGTCAACGAGACTTTTTACAACGTTTTTATCTATCATAAGCGTTTTAATATGAAAAATGAGGGACTATTGAAAGCCCCTCATTCCTCTGAACGTTTGCAAAGTTACGAATATTTTCGCCACATACCAAATGTTTTACGGCTTTTTTTATCAGCACACAAACGATTTAGACGGAATAAAAAACAAGTTAAACAACTCATTCTTTTTCCACTTCATCCTGTTCATTTGCATGTGGATTTTGCTTTAGCACAAAAACCACAGCTAAACCTATAGCTGCCGTTATCATAATCCCAGCAGTTACATCATGTCCATAAAGAGCTAAAAGCGTCGACAATCCAATAAGAATTACGACAATAGAATATCCCATCCATTGTCCTCGCTGACTTTCTTTCAATCCACTTGTAACGATACTTCTTTCTGTACCTATGCGATGTTCCACCTGCTGCTCCATCAAACACAAGATACGTTCTGGTGCATCAGGAATAACTTCCCCATAGGCTTTAAAATCTTCAGGAGCAGGCAAAGGACCACGAAAAGAGTGTTCTGTTTCTAATGCCATAAAAGCACTTACTATTTTAGAGCGTTGGTCAGGTTCTAAGTTTTCAAGTACTTTATTAATATCGGTTATGTCTTCTGATAACTCTTCTTTAGTAGGCAACGTAGATGTGTCTTGTTTAGTCTCTTTGTGTTTATTACCTTCCATAGTTTAGCCGTTTTAACACAGTGTTCATATCATTTGCAATGAGCCTTGTATCTCTCTGCAAATCTTCTAAATCATTCCCTTGCAGATAGCGTTCAAAGCGTTTCCTTGACATCATACCAATCACAGACAAGAAGCCAGACCGCATCGTTGGTCTCTCTGAGAATAAGACCGATGTGGTAATATTGTTCTTTTCTTTTTTCTTTATAAGTTTCATAACGGTAATGATGTTATTAAATGAACACGCCACAAATTTACATATTCTGCTCGAGAATTCCAAACCTTCAAGTAATTATTTTTTTGTGATATGAGAAGAAAAACACCATTTCTTCACATCGAAAGAGTTTACCAAAACCCAAATTCCTTTCATGAAAGAAAATAATTCTTTTCGTGAAGAAAAATATTTTTTTCATGAAGATAAATTCTTCCTTTCATGAAAATAATTCTATGCAAAACGTTCTTTAGATAACTAAAAGGTAAGAACAGTCCATATAAAGACTACTAAATCAAGTGCATATAAGCACATATCACCACTTATCAATTCTAAATAAACAGCGAATTCTGTATTTATTGTTTGATAAAACGAACGATATCTTCCAAGACTTCTGGCGAGATTGTTTCTTCTATCATCCTATACTCCGAAACATTTCCTGTCTTACAGTGTTGGAAAAGATGGTTAAGAGATAGATATTCTTTGATAACGTTTTTGGGATTATTCTTTAGATGAGCCTTAATTCCTGTAAGATTCAGCGATGAGATTACTTGAATATCACGATTACCATTAATAGCCATAACAGGACAAAGCGTCTTTGAAATATCCCCAGATGGATCATAATCAATAAAGAAATTCAACCAAGGTGACCTCTTTATAATGGCATTCATACGATACTGATGCGTAGAGAAACGCATTGATTGCCCTGTTAGTTCAAGTATCTTATTTGTTTGTGCTGTCAAAGCTGTATCTCCTTTCACGCCAATACCAGCCATACTAATAACGAAATCTACTTTCCCTTTCGCTCCCAACATGAAAGCTATAGAGCCTCCTTCACTATGTCCGAGTACGCCAACCTTACCAAAAAGCTTTGACCTACGCAGAAATTCAACACCACTCATTGCATCTCGCATAAAATCAAGCGTCGTTGCATGTTCCACATCTCCGCCTGTTGATTTACCAAAACCACGGTCATCATAACGCAAAGTGGCTACACCATTCCGTGCAAGATAGTCTGCTATAACAAGGAAAGGCTTATGATCGAAGACTTCTTCATCTCTGTTCTCCTGCCCACTCCCAGTAACCATCAACACAACAGGGGTCTGTCCTTTCTTATAACCAATAGGGTATGACAATGTCCCAACAAGTGTTGCCTTATCTGTCACATTATTAAACGTCACTTCTTCTGTCTTATATGGATAGGGAGCTACAGGGTTCTGCGGACGATTTAGTTTCTCCTCTCCTCGTTTCAAGGTTAATGGAAAGGGTTGCCCCTGGGTAAAAGTACCGACTATCTCGTCCCCTTTCAATTTTCCTTGATAGCTGAGAGCCAAACTTGCGAGGCTTACACTGATAGAATCAGACGAGCAGTAATCTGTTTCTACCGCTATCCCCTTTGCCCCTTGATCAGGACTATCGAGCGTACATTCAACCTTTCCTTGTGCATTACAATTCACATGTAACACAATAGTCAATAATTGTGGACCAAGATTCAACTTACCCATCCACACTCCTTCCATAGGTTTCTGTGCAAAAACTCCAACCCAAGAAAACAACAAACATAAGAGTAGAATCTCTTTTTTCATATTCATCAAATTTATAGTACAAACTATTATAAGCGAAACAAGCACTTGAAAACAACTTTTTCAAGTATCGTTCTCATATTCATCCTCCACTTGCCTTGCCACTGAATAACAAGCAAGTAAGGTTCCCACAGGGCAAAGATAAAGAAAAAAGACATATAAGTCAATCCCTATAAAAGAAAATATTTCATATATAAAGAGAATTATCTATCACAAAGCAGTTCATTAACATGACAAGTAACCCATAAATAAACACACAAAATGACTATATAAGAATAAGGCTTATAAGTTCCACTTGAACTCATAAGCCTTATTCCTTTTATTAAAAAGTTCCCTTTATTTCGCCTTTGACTTCTGCTTTTTATCAACAGCTACATTGCTTGCTGGCTCGAGCTTAACCAAAGGCTGACCAACAACAGGCTGCAAGAGTTTCTTATACTCTGCTGGATTCTTCAAGATTTCCACAGCCTTTTTCCACTGCTTATCAAACTGCAGACTATTCTCCAAGGAGCCTTTCTGGTAATAATAAGCTGAAACGAGGTCGCTCGTCAACACCTTCTTCAGGGTTTGCTTGTTATAATCAAGGTCTTTAGCAAGATTATGATTCAACTTCTTCTCTAAGGCATCAAACTCACCTTTCGCATCATCATAATAGCCTTCGAACTTAGCCAACTTCACAAGATTCTCCAAGTATTTCTTACTTTCACGGTCATACTTGAATCCACTCTTCAATACAGCTTGCTTGAAGTCTTCAAAATCAGCATCTGAAATGACAAATGTCTTTGCAGGACCAATTGTAGGATGCTTCTTCAAATACTGCAACTCCCAATTCCACATTACCTCTGTTGAATCGCGACCAGAGGAAGCAAGATAGAAAGCAATGTTTGGTAGAGAGTCTGGACGTACCTCAACATCTGGTTTGATACCACCACCATCACGCACCTCACGTCCATTTGCCGTGTGGAACACATGTGTTAACGAGTCTGGTACATGCTCAGTATATCCGCCATTTGCATGCTTATAGTTGATAGCTTGTATACAGCGTCCGCTTGGGATATAATACTTACTTGACGTGAGTTTTAAGTTTCCATTATAAGGAAGGTCCATTGACACCTGAACAAGTCCCTTACCATAGGTACGTGTACCGAGAACTACCGCACGATCAAGGTCTTGCAGACTACCACTGGTAATCTCACTGGCACTCGCAGTCTCATCATTCACCAACACAACAATCGGCATAACAGTGTCGATAGGTTCAACTGTCGTCTTATACTCTTTGTTTGCACGCTCCATCTTACCCACTGTCTTCACCAGTGTAATCCCTTTCGGTACAAACATATTTACGATGTTAACCGCTTCTTGCAAACTACCACCTCCATTGTTACGGAGATCGAAGACAAGTGAGGTCATACCCTGCTTCTTCATATCAAGGAAGGCACGACGTACGTCCTTAGCACAACCCGTTGTGAAAGAATTAAGATTCAAATATCCCACTCCACCATCCTGCACACCATAATAAGGTACAGCAGGGAGCTGAATAGCTCGACGGGTAATCTTAAACTTCATCTTCTTATTCACTGACGGACGCTGAATGGTCAGGATAAAGGTCGTACCAGCATCGCCACGTAGATGATTGCTGACATATGCAACATCCTTACCCACCATTGACGAATCGCCAATAGCAAGGATGACATCACCCTTCTTCAAGCCAACTTCCGCAGCAGGCATATTCTCATAAGGCTCATCAATCACCGTATTCTTCAATAAGAAATTATAACGAATCAATGCACCGACACCTGCATACTTACCCGAAATCATCAAGTCGAGGTCTTTCACCTTCTCCTCTGGGTAATAAATTGTATAAGGGTCGAGCGAACGGAGCATGTAATTGATACCCGTTCCGATTACCTCGTCGGCATTAAGGCTATCAACATACATCAAGTCAAGATACTTGTAAATAGCCGAAAAAGTCTCAAGATTCTTTGCGACATTGAAGTTATGCTCCTTCTCCCCAGTGCTTTGTGCCATAACAGACCCACTGAAAGTTAGCAACCAGAGTCCGAAAGCCAAAAACAATTTTCTCATTATATATTATATCTGTTTGTTGTTTAATGTTCTTATAACGGGACAAAAGTACATTATTATAATGGAAAACATGCCTTAATGACAACGAAAATAAAGAAAATTACGATTTTATTGAAATTTTCTTCAAAAACATTTGGCAGTTTCAAAGAAACATACTACCTTTGCAACCGCTTAGAAGAAATAAGCAATATAAACTGCTTCAGTAGCTCAGTTGGTTAGAGCACCTGACTGTTAATCAGGGGGTCGTTGGTTCAAGCCCATCCTGGAGCGCATCGAAAGGAATTACGAAAGTAATTCCTTTTTTTGTTTTTATACGCTTCAAGAGACTTTCATATTGGTTCTGTAGCAAGAAGTGAGGATAGTTCAAATGAGCCTAATTGGGCATATTAGGCTTAATATAATAACAGAAAGTATAGGAAGATAGAAAAGAAAAAGGGTGTATGCTCTCCTTTTAAAGAAGACTCATACACCCACTATTATATGTAAGTCTGAAAAGTTGCTCTTACTTTGAGCGCCAGAGACCATGGAGGTTGCAGTACTCACGTGCATAAACCTCAGTTGCATCAGTCTTGAACTCAGCTACTGGGCGGTCTGTTGGCTCGAGATACTTACGGAGAACCTCGTTGTTGTTAGTAACCAACTCAATCCAAAGGATAGAGTGTGCCTCTGTCATTGGATGCTCAACCTCACCAACAGTTACACGGTAACCACCTTCAATCTTCTCAACAACAGGTACGTGCTTCTCTGTAGCAGCATCTGTAGTATTCTCAACTACATGCTCCATACCAGCAACACCACACTCACCGCCTACTAATACTTCAACGATCTGACCACTCTCTGAACACTTATATAATTCGTTTCGCTTTGACATAATAAATTATTTCTTAATGTTTTATGTCTGCAAAGATATATCTATTTTCCGAAAGAAACAAACTTTCCACTTGTAAACATTACAAAATTTACATTCTTTAATATTTTCCTCGACTCTATAACTGCCTTGTATTTACAGAATATCTTACCTTATTAGCAGTCAAAACTTTATCAACTCCACCCTATTCCACCATCTTTTACCATCGTAAAGATGCCTAACACCAATGGTGTTAACACCTAACACCAATGGTGCGAACCATGAGCACACGATGTGCGGAGGGCTAAACACCAAAGAACTCATCATATAAAGAAGTGCCATATGACGTTAGAAAAAGCATATAAAACAAAAAGTAAGTCTACTTAATGTGATAAGAAGACTTACCTTCTCAAGGTTTATACACCTCTAAATATACGATATTACATAGAAAAATGTATGCTTTTTCTTTTTATCTGATAGCTGTACTTACTTTACAACTATCTTCTTGCCTGCATGGATATAAACGCCACGCTGTGAAGGCTTACCTGTGAGTCGCTGACCAGAGAGTGTGTAATAATACTTATCGCCCCTGCTCTGTTTAGTATCAACCTCAACTCCCTCAATACCAGTAACATCATTCGTCACGTTATTGACAACATACTTACCATTCTCCTTTGTTGATGAGATAACAAAGTAAGACGTTTTCTTCACTCTTTCGATGTCCACAGTCTGATTGGCACTGGCATTTGATGCCGTACCAATACTAAAAACAAAGTTCACATAGTCATCAGCTTTTGTGAGCGTATAGTCCTTATAGAACCAAGTCTTACCATTCAGGGTTGTCTTTGAAGTAACCTTATCACCCGGCCATGCCGTTGCTGTATGTGTACCACCCCATGAATGATAATTCACATATGAGTTCCAACCCACCTGATCAGTATTCACATAGACACGAATCGTCTCTGGTGTGAAGGGGACTGGAGCCGTAACCTGATAGCAGCGAGTGATAACCTTGCCCACTACACCACCTGCCAACAATGCCACCTTCAAGGTTGTTTCACCCTCAGGAAGGGTTATTTCCGTTCCAGAAGCCACCTGTACGCTGCTTGCTGTTGGCTCTGTACCATCCGTTGTATAAACAAGTTTAGCTCCCGCATGGGCAGACACGGCTGTTAGTTTAACCTTTAAGTTCTCACCTTCATACGCTCCACTCGCCTTATCAGCCCAAGGGGTCTCAGCATCAGTGGCAAGATAATAAGCATAGTGATAGCCACTCAACAGCTTTGTATAACGTGAAGCAGGAACTATCAGTTGGTTAGCATTGTTACCCACAACGACCAAGAGCCTTCCATTCGTACCTGTAACAACATTGGCATAATAATCTTTTGAAGAGCGATAGATCTGATAACTGCTCGTATTCGTCACACCAGCCAACTTACGGGCATCAATCATTGCCTTTATTTCCTTTGGATAAGCAAGGTAATGGGTATAGAAAACACAAGGTGTTCCAGGCATTGCCAAGAGATAAGCATTGGCTGCTAACGTATCCTTACGGATAGGGTCTGGCGTATAACCGCTCGTCGTACCCCTATCTTGAACATCATGATTCTCAACAAAGGTAACGGCATATTGCTTATAAGCACCATTATCTATATTAAGCCCTGTAGGTCTTGTATCATTAAGAACACGCCAATCATTCTGATTAATAGCATCACGAACAGCATAGCGGAAAGCAAAGTCGAAGGCAGCACTACGTTTTCCGGTGGCATCAATCCACGCCTTTACAGTATTCGCATTGCCATCCCAATACTCACCTACCGAGTACTTTACATTTGCTGCTGTATTATAATCACCAACATGAGAAGCACCAAATCCCTTCACCATATCATATCGGAAACCTGCATAACCAAGGTCATTAAGCAAGAAATTTTCGTATGCCTTAACAATCTTCTGTACGTTACCACTCTTGTGATCAAGGTCGCGCATACCGCCCCAACCTTCTCCTTCGTCATTGTTCTGACTAAGCTGAGCACCCGTTCTTCTTGCTTCTGTAGCAGCTTTTCCACCGTCATCATCAGCACAAACATCCGTAGAAAGGTTCTGATAAGTCACTCCCTTATATACTTCTGCAGGGAAACCAAACCATCCATTATTCGTTCCGTGATGGTTTATAACCACATCGGCAATCGTACCAATCTGCTTGTTTTTAAAGGTAGATATCATACTCCTCAACTCTGCCTCAGTACCGAACGATGAGTTCTGATTGAAGTAATAGAGTGGATCATACCCCATCGACTTCGTTGCAGCAGCCTTACCACTCTGTGGAACCCATACAAGATCAAAATAACCAGAGAAGTCATTAGCTTTCTTCTCCAGCACAGTCCACTGGGAATCGTCGAACGAATCCCAATAAAATCCTTGTAGCATTACGCCACCATAACCAGCAGGCCATCCCTGTGACATTGCACAAAGGGAGCATACTAAGGTATATAAAAACACGAGTTTACGTTTCATATAGATTTCGTTTTTAGTTATTTACAGTCTATGTGTACAAAGATAATGATTTACCAAACACAATATCCGCAAACAACTGTGTTTCTAAGTATTTTAAAATGCAATCGTTTGCACTTTCAAGGACAGAAAACTAATCCCCAAGTACCCAATAGTTTCCTCTTCAAAAGCCATAAAAAAGAAAGAGTGTGTCGAACAATCCTTCGACACACTCTTATCGTTTTACCTAAATTCAAGTCATTAAGGAACAAGTTCCATTGTACAGTGTGACTTCGTATCACACAAGAGATAGAGCTTGATATTATACTTACCAGCTGCGACATTGATGTTACCACCCTTGAGAGTAATATCAGTCAATGAGCCACCCCAGTCTAATACCCAATCATTGTTAGCACGGAACTTCATCTCACCTGCAGTCAGTGTGATGCCCTTTAGCTCCCAACACTTCTCTGTAGCATTGTAGGTCATTGCCTGATCGCTGTTCCATCCGTTTGGAGTTGCAGAACCAATAATACCAACGCGATTGATAGCTGTGTAGGTAAGTGCCTGTGACGTGAGGTCGATATCCACCTTATAGAAGCCTGCTGGTTCTGTCAACACGATATTGCTACCCTTCTCTACGAGACCAGCACCATAGTCAGTACCATTCCAGTCCTGCTGAGTTGCAAACTTAAAGCCATTCTGATTGAGATACATAAAGCCTGTGTACTTACCATCAGCAGCTGCGCTATAAAGAGGATTGCTGAATGACCAGCCGTTAGCATCGCCTGACATATAAAGATACTGAGTGAAAGCTGGTGCAACACAAGTTACGTTTGCAGTCACACTCTGTGAAAGACTGAAGCCCTCACCACGGAGCAACTTTACTTTATCAGTCACTGTAATAGGCACCTGATGTAGGTTGCCATTCTTACCATAGAGGCTCTCTACGGCAGAAACAAGTTCTGTACTCTTCACCTTACCCTCTTTACTTGCGTTAAGGGTTGCGGTCTTACTATTATAAGAAAGTACAGCCGTCAAGGTCTGAGAAACGACAGAATCCGTTGAGACAACCTTTGGAACAAACAGCTGAACAGAGTCTGCTGTTGCAGTATTGAAGTCGATGGCAGCTGCTTGGTTTACAGTAAACGTAACCGTACTGGCTGTCTCTGCGCTGTTACTCTGTGGTGCAGTCCATGCTTCATATTCATCGCTACCGCAAGAAGCAAGTAGCAATGCGGCACTTGCCATGATTAATAATTTCTTCATTTCGATTCTTCTTGTTATGTGATAAGGGTGTGTCATACTAATTGTGCCTGCTGACACACCCTCTATTATCATCTTTAATAAATTACTGCTTTACGAAAGAATACTGACCAGTGATGTCGTTGAAGTAAACAGTGTAAGTACCCTTACCATTGCGAACATTCTTACCGCCCTTCGTTGCAACACCATATGGGAATGCTTCAGAACCCCAGTTTACGTCCCAAGTACCGTTAGCAGCGAACTTACAGCCCTCACCATCAGCACCAGTAGACTTCTCATTGAAGGTCACAGTAGCCTTCCAATCATGATTCTCTACAACAGTTGTCTGTGCAGTCATTGGTGTTCCTGCAGCATTCCAGCTGTCATGCTTACCAGGAAGACCCATAGAGTTGTAAACAGTAGGTGTAGCACCAGTGTACTCTGCGATTGTCAGTTTCACATTCTTAGTATCAAAAGTAATGGTATAGTAACCAGCTGTTGGAACCTTGATATCAGAAGAACCGCCATCATTATAAAGGAACTCGCCATAGCTTGCGCCCTGACCAACCTGACCAGCATCCCAATTCTCTGGGTTCTTCTTCAGTTTGAAGCCTGCTGTTGACAGATAACCAGTCCAAGAAATTATGCCCTTACCGGTCTTCTTATCATACTCCTGACCTTCCATTGGCAACAATGGAACCACCTGACTATTACCCCATGAGCCATCACCGAAGTTACCACCGACGAGATACCAAGTCTCAACAGGAGCGTCAGAAAGCTCAACATAATAAGGAGCAACACTCATCTTTACAGGGTTAGAGTAGATTGTATCACCATTTACTAACGAGTAAACACGTGCGTAGAGTTCCTGTGTTGCAGGGACAGTAGTCTCCTCATAGCGTTCCATCTTCTGAATAGCCGTTGCAAGGTCGGCTGCAGGAACAGAGGTAGAAGCAGTACCTGTTGGCGAACCAACAGCAGCATAGTTACCACGTTCAGCATCCATATCAACAACAGCGTCCACAGACTTTGTCCAAGTGTTGGTAGTTGAGAACTGCATACCATATTCAGCAGCTACAGGGAAACCATATTCAGGCTGCGACCATGTGAACTTCAGACTCTCAGCAACCTTTAAATCTATTGTTTGTGCAGCGTAAGCTGGTGTGTTCAGAACAAATGTCTTTGGTGACTGAAGAACTGGATTATTGTCCAAGTCCTTGTCACAGGCAGAGAACAGTGCCACACCTGCACACAACAGCAACGATGACTTAATTATTGATTTCATATTGATTATTCTTTAATCGTTTTATTTCTATTATTCAGTAGTACGTCTTTTCAATGCCTTTTAAGTCCCAAGAACGTCTTTATTAACCATGAAATAGGTCATGCTGAAGTCTTGTTGGCGAATTCTTTTCATGAAAAGAAATAATTATTTTCACGAGTGGAAATATTTATTTTCATGAAGAAAAACATTTATTTTCATGAAAAGAATTTGCCAATGATGATTTCCGAGAGATTCAATCACGGTTTTCATCAGACTTTTCAGGCATTGACAACACCTTAATTAATACCCAGTATTCTGAATCAAGTTGCTATTAGCAACCATATCACTTGTCGGAATTGGGAAGAGATTGAGGTGAGAGTCGAAGTTACGGCCGTTCTTCACACCACCCTTCCAACTCCAGTTGTAATTAACATTACCACCAAAGTAGCCGAAACGGATAAGTGTTGTACGACGCAAGCCTTCGAAGTAGAACTCACGGCTCCACTCGTCACAAATCTGGCGGAGTGAATAAGCGGTCTGAGTAGTAGCATTAGCACGCGTACGGAGCGCATTGATATAAGCAGTACCCTGTGCTGTTGTTGTTCCATTATTCTGACGTGCATCAGCCTCTGCATACATTAAGTAAGCCTCAGCAGCACGCATAAGGAAGAAGTCAGCATCTGGGAAGAGTGAGTTATGACCTGCACTGCCGTCCGTCTTGAAGTTATTAAACTTACAAACAGAGAATCCGTTGGTAAATACCTTTACACCCTTCTCATCGTCACCATTGCTTACATTACGACCTTCACCATCGAAGAGGGCACGATCGTCATCAGCTGCTGCTGGCATAGCGTATGCAGCAACATTAGGAGCATCGTTATTTGGGAAGAACTTCAATACGAGGTCTGGACGCATACGGTTACCAGCCCAACCACCAGTTGTGCTGTTACCAGCAATAGTAGCACTCTTGATATGCTCGCTGTTATCGTTAGAACCAGCCATAAGGTAGAGGGTTGTACCATATGAAGTTGTCTTCAAACCATCCTGAAGGATTGGGAAGATAGCCTCAACAGAAGCACCGTTTTCACCATTATCGCCCATGAAGAGCTGCTGGTAAGCACTCCACTGACCCTTCTTGGTGGTATAGAGCTTATAAGGAGAGTCAATAACCTTCTTTGCATATAACTTAGCATTAGCCCAATCAGCAGTACCTGTATAAACCTCAGCATTCATATAAAGACGAGCCAAGAGCATCCAAGCAGCAGCTTTGTCAACACGACCATAACCAGTAGTGGCTGAAGTCTTAGGACTTGCATCGTTCAAATTAGGCTCAACCTCATTCTTCAATTCATCAATAAGCCACTTATAAAGGTCTGCACGCTGGATGCGAGCTGGCTTAGCAGAAGATATTGCTGTTGTGAAAGGAACATTACCCCATCCGTCCAAGAGATAGTAATAATTCAAAGCACGGATGAAACGAACCTCTGCTGACATCGTTGCATTGTAGTCACCGAAGTCTGCAAGATACTGATTGCAATAGGTGATACCCGCATAAAGACGATAGTAAAAACCCTTCAACATTGGATGTGAAGCGTCATAACTATCGAAGTTCATGTTAGCAATACCCTCATCACCCCATGCGCAGATAGCCTCATCGGTGGTTAACTCCTGTGAGTTGAACAGCTGACGTACGTAACCACTGGTTCCACCATCAATACCATCAACATCGCTATCACCATTAGCTCCACCGTTACCAGCCATAGCAATATGAGCATAGCACTTATTGAATGCGCTTTCTGGCGACGTATTTTCCTTTGTATTAAGGTTTGGATCAATTGGTTTTACATCCAAATCGCCTGTACAAGAGGTGAACCCTACTGACAGCAAAAGTGCTGCTGTAGAGAATATATATTTGAATTTAGTATTCATTGTCTTTACTCTTTTATAGATTTAGAAATTCAGGTTCAAACCCAAGATGAATGAGATTGGACGTGGATAGAGGTTGTTGTCAATACCATTGAACACCTCTGGGTCGAGACCTTTATACTTAGTAAGGCAGAACACGTTATTCACAGTTCCATAAATACGACCAGTGATTCCATTCCATGAACCCCGCTTGAGAAGATTAGCGAAGCTATAACCCAAAGTTATGTTATCCATCTTCAAGAAAGAAGCATTCTGTACCCAGTAGTCTGTCTGAGTAGATGTAGTCTCGGTTGACAACCAGTTGTCTGCTACTACATCTGTAGGACGGTTCACAAGGAACTTGCTCTTTACAAATATTTCTGAGTTAGACATATTAGAAGTACTTGCAAAAGCATCATTGTAAACATAGTTGCCAAGACTTGCACGGAGTGCGAAACCAAGGTCCCAGTTGCGATACTCGAAACGAGAAGCAAAGCCCATCGTTACTGGTGCTGCAGGTGCCTTGTAGTAGTACTTATCAGCATCGGTAATCTTACCATCGCTGTTGCGGTCGACAACTACACCCTCCAACGGCTTGCCATTCTTATCATATGCCTGCTGGAATACGTGGAAAGAGTTAACTGCATTACCTACATGCTGTGCCTGGATGTTACCACCTGTACCAGCAGAGATACCACCTGTAGGTACGAAGTAGTCTGGGTCATTACCACCATTAAGGTCAGTAATCTTATTATAGTTATAGGTAAAGTTGTAATCCATTGTCCAGTTGAAGTCCTTAGCGTTCACTGCCAACCAGTGGAGACTTGTTTCAACACCCATATTATACATAGAACCAATGTTGCTCATTACCTGATTACGGAAGTTAGCACCTGCTGGTACGGTTGCACTATTGAGCAAGTCGGTGGTCTTACGGTAGTACCAATCAACGCTACCTGTGAGGCGCTGCTTGAGAATACCCCAATCAAGACCTACGTTATAAGAGGTAGTTGTCTCCCACTTCAAGTTTGGATCGTATGCCTTTGGACGAGCCAAAGAACCATTACCAGCAATTGGATAGGTAGATTCATTACCTGTATTCATTTCGTATATCGCGAAGTAATTATAGTCGCCGATACCTTCCTGCTGACCAGTCATACCCCAGCTAAGGCGAAGTTTCAAGTCTGACAACCAGTCAATCTGCTTGAAAAGGTTCTCTTCATTGACACGCCATGCGAAAGCGAATGATGGGAACGTTGCCCAATGCTCCTTGAAACGTGAAGAACCATCATTACGTACGGTTGCAGTTACCATATAACGACCATCCATCAAAGACCAGTTTGCACGACCGAAGAAGGATACAAGGTAGTTCTCTGTCGCATAGTAATAAGGTGCATAGTTGCGTTGTTTACCTGCAAGAGTTGCATCTCTGTTTGTTGATGGATAGTAACTCCAATAAGCGTTTTTAGTGTTATGCCAGAAGTGTGCCCACTCATAACCAGCCATGATATCGAAGTGATTCTTTGCTTTATCATTGAAATCGTGGTAGTACTGAGCGTATGCAGAGAGCTGCATGTTACGTTTCAATTGCGATTCCCAACCGTAAGAACCATAATAGATTGCCTGTGGAGAGGCTGGATCAACATCTGTTACCTGACGTCCCTTAGCAACATCAACACCTGCAGTAACGTGGAAACGGAGGTCTTCAAAGCCATGAACTTTATAATCAACATCGGCACTACCAAGGAAGTCACGGCTGATAGCACGGTCGTTCTTTAGGTTAAGAATAGACACAGGGTTCTTTGTTGCCAATGAATAATAGGTCTTTGGCCAACTGCTATCATTGAGCGCTGTACCATCATCAAGCCACTGATAGTAGCCACCGAAGTTCTCATAACCAGACGCATAGACTGGCTGTGTTGGGTCAAACTGACGTGCTGCCTTGATAGCCTCACCATCAGCATAACGATTCTTTGTCCACATTCCCTTAGCATTCAACGTAACCTTCAAATGGTCATTCAAGAAAGAAGGGCTCAATGTCAACGCTCCAGTGAAACGCTCAAAGTTAGAAGTCTTGATGATACCCTGCTGATTTGTGTAGCCTGCACTAACACGATAAGGCAACCAGTCACCAACTTGACCAGAAACAGCTACGTTGTGGTCATGGCTAAGCGCTGTACGGAAGATTTCGTTCTGCCAGTTAGTATTAGCACTACCAAGACGTGAATAAGCTGTTGGAACCTTATTACCATTTGAGTCGAGCGTATAGAGATCTGTTCCAAACTTCTTTGCAATAAGGCTACGATACTCATCAGCAGACAACACATCAAGATTCTTAGAATTTCTACTAACAGTAAAGCTACCATTATAAGAAACCTGTAAACCACGACGTCCCTTCTTAGTTGTAATGATGATAACACCATTTGAACCACGAGAACCATAGATTGCAGTAGCAGAAGCATCCTTCAAAACGTTGAAAGACTCAATATCCTGTGGGTTTACAAGTGACAAAGGATTGCTTACACCCTTAATACCTGTCTGGTCCATAGCCACACCATCAATCACAATCAATGGATTGTTAGATGCGTTCAAAGAAGAACCACCACGAATACGAATGTTAGCACCGCCACCAGGAGTACCACCATCGCTCGTTACACTCACACCGGCAACCTTACCAGCAAGCATGTCCTGTGCATTAACAACAAGACCCTTATTCTTGCTATCAGGTTTCAAGGCTGTCACAGAACCCGTAAGGTCACTCTTCTTAACAGCACCGTAACCAATAACAACAACCTCATTCATCTGCTGTGCTTGGTCTTCCTGAAGTGTAATTACCATACCATTGGTTGCAGCCACCTGTTGTTTCTGGAAACCAATGTAAGAGATTGTCAAAGTAGCACCCGGCTGTACGTTGACAGAGAAGTTACCATCAAGGTCGGTCACAGTACCATTCGATGTCCCATTGATAAGGACAGAAGCACCAATGACTGGCTCGCCAGTAGCATCCTTCACCTGTCCAGTAATCGTAGACTGCGCAAAGGCACTGACTGAAAGGAATAGACCCAACAATAGAGTCAATATCCTAACAGGAAATTTGCATTTTACCTGCTTCATCTTTGTTATTGTTAAAGTAATTTATAAATTGATTAAAGTAATATTCGTTTAGTTCGATCAAAAGATAGATTAATACCTTTTTGTAGGCTTTTTCTGCTGCAAAGATAGTTGAGTTTAAGCTACTTTATACTATTTTTGCTTTGAATTTGTATTTTAAATAGTGCAAACGATTGCACAAATAAATAAGAGATAAATAAATTGATATAGGTCAAAGAAGTTATAGAAAATATGTATATTTGCGTTATAAAACCATTAGCAGACTAAAGACAAAGCTAAATCGCATGAGTGACTCAACCAACATAACAATGAAGGATATAGCCCGAGACCTTGGTGTTTCGGTCGCTACGGTCTCTCGTGCGCTCAAAGACAGCCCTCGTATCTCTGCAGAAAAACGTGAGGTAATAAAGAAGTATGCACAAGAACATAACTTCTACCCAAACATCCTTGCAGAGAGCCTGCGCAAAAGTAAGGTACAACCGATTAAGGTTATCGGTGTTATCATTCCACAGCTTGATCATTTCTACTTCTCATCTATTCTTTCTGGTATCGAAGAAGAGGCTTCTTCACGTGGCTATCGAATTATGATTGCACAGAGCCGAGAGAACTATGAGGACGAAGTGAAAATCTGTCGAGCATTTTCGGAGAGTAAAGTTTGTGGCATCATCGTTTCTCAAGCGAAGAATACTACCAAATACGACCATTTCCAAACACTCATAGATAAGAGTATGCCTTTGGTTTTCTACGATCGTATCAGTACGGGTGTAAATGCAAGTCGAGTAGTTGTTGATGACTATATGGGTGCTTTCTCTGCCGTCACACACCTTATTAATACTGGTTGCAAGCGTATTGCATATTACGGCACTTCGTTAACAATGCAAATCGCAAAGAATCGTTATAATGGATATCTTGATGCCTTACTGAAGAATGGTATGCACCCTAACGAGCAACTGATAAAGAACTGCGACAACAGATCAGATGCCGAGCTTATCACGCCAAGCGTAATGCGACTTCCCGAACCACCAGATGCCTTCTTTGCCGTCAATGATGACACGGCTATCGGTATTCTTTATTCCTGCAAACGATTAGGGTTCCGTGTGCCAGAAGATGTCTCTATCTGCGGTTTCACTAACGGACAACGAGCTATAGCCTGCGACCCAATGCTGACAACTGTAGAACAACGGGGAGTACGCGTAGGTGAAGAGGCTGCAAGTATCCTCATCGATCAGGTAGAAGGAAAACTTCCTAAAAATCGAGTAGAGAAACGTGTCGTGAGAACAAAACTGATTATTAGAGGGACTACGAGGTAAGGAGACCTCCCCCAACCCCTCCGAAGGAGGGGAGTGCTGAGGACAAAATTGGGTTTATGAGCCTAATTAGCCCAATAAGCCTAATAGCCCTCTCTTCAAAAGAAAATAAACAACACAAGCTTCGCACTCCCTCTTAAGAGGGACTTAGGGAGCACAAAAACTAACATAACAATGAAACAAAAACCTAACTTAAGCTTTTGGCAACTTTGGAATCTCAGCTTTGGATTCTTTGGAGTGCAGATTGCGTACGCGCTGCAGAGTGCCAACATCTCACGCATCTTCGCAACATTAGGTGCTGACCCTCATAATCTTAGTTACTTCTGGATACTCCCCCCATTGATGGGTATCGTCGTACAACCGATTGTTGGAACACTCTCTGACATGACGTGGACACGCTTCGGACGTCGCATTCCTTACCTCTTCGTAGGTGCAGCCGTTGCCGTCTTCGTGATGTGTCTGCTGCCGAATGCGGGTTCTTTAGGTATGGCAGTCTCAACGGCAATGGTATTTGGACTTGTCTCATTGATGTTCCTCGACACAAGTATCAATATGGCCATGCAACCCTTTAAGATGTTAGTGGGAGACATGGTCAACGAGAAACAGAAGACACTCGCCTACTCTATTCAGAGTTTCCTCTGCAATGCAGGCTCTATTGCAGGCTACGTCTTCCCATTCTTCTTCACCTTCTTAGGTATCTCTAACCAAGCTCCATCAGGTGTAGTACCAGACTCAGTGGTCTATTCTTTCTATATTGGTGCAGCCATTCTCATCCTCTGTGTTATCTATACTACAGCCAAGGTAAAGGAGATGCCACCAAAGGAATATGCCGAATACCATTCTGTAGAGAAGAAAGAAGATACTTCAAAGTCTAATCTCTTCACCTTATTAAAGTTTGCGCCACCTACCTTCTGGAAAGTTGGTTTGGTACAGTTCTTCTGCTGGTTCGCCTTTATGTATATGTGGACTTACACCAATGGAACCGTAGCAGCTAACTGTTGGGGCGTTGATATGCTTGCACATGATGCAACGATGACAAAGGGTTATCAAGAAGCAGGCAACTGGGTTGGTATTCTCTTTGCCATTCAGGCGATTGGTTCAGTAGCTTGGGCAATGGTTCTTCCACAGTTCAAGAACACCAAACTCGCATACTCCTTCTCACTTATCTTAGGTGCAGCAGGCTTTGTCCTCGCAGCCTTCGTACACGACCAATATGTTATGTTCATCCCATTCCTCCTCATCGGATGCGCTTGGGCGGCTATATTGGCAATGCCATTTACCTTAGTTACCAATGCCCTCGAGGGTTATGGCCACTTAGGAACTTATCTTGGCTTGTTCAACGGAACCATCTGTATTCCACAGATTATCGCTGCGGCTATTGGCGGAGTGCTACTCCAGATGGTTGGATCCGTACAAAGTAATATGATGATTGTAGCAGGCGTTTCCCTCTTCCTCGGTGCAATGTCCGTTGGATTCATAAAGGTTCGCCGTCCTGCAGAGCAAGGGTAACAATAACTTTTTTATAATCTCTCTGAATTTAAGGGTGTGCTGAAAAGCGTTTCAGTACACCCTTTGCTTTTCTTCAAACGTTTTTTACACCTCTTATCGCTCAACTAAATAAACCTTTTCTACCAACAACTTACTACCACTCTACTCTCACCAACAAGTTATTTTCATGAAAAGAAATATTTTTCTTCATGAAAATAAATATTTCTTCTCACGTAAATAAATATTTATCACCATGAAAAGAAATGATAAACCACTGAGAAATCAATCTCAATAGAGCATTCTTTCCTATATCAAATAAATAGCTAACATCAGCTAACAAACATCCTCTTATCAGCTTGCTATTACCAGTTTACAAGTCATATAGTCCTAAACTCAAAATTCGTTTACCGTGTCTAACGACTGTGTTGCAACCCCGCACCATTGGTGTTGAGCGTGCGCACCATTGGTACTAAGCACTAACACAAAAGCAAAGTAGCGTTAAAAAGCATCAAAAATAAGGTTTTATTTATACTTATAGAGCGTTAGTTGATTAGCCATGAGTTATCACCAATTCAGCAATATGCAAACGATTGCGCAAGAATTGATATAAATC
Organism: Prevotella melaninogenica; assembly: GCF_018127925.1. NCBI lineage: Bacteria > Pseudomonadati > Bacteroidota > Bacteroidia > Bacteroidales > Prevotellaceae > Prevotella > Prevotella melaninogenica. The sequence goes on from NZ_CP072348.1 coordinate 1,311,129, forward strand.
ATGTAAAAGGGTATTGCTTTTTCTGATTAATATTATTATCTTTGACGAAAAATAACTACCCAACTCTATGAACATACAGTTTCACATAAACTACCAGACCTACTATGGACAAGACCTTGTCCTGAATATTATCACAGGTCAACACAACGGGGCTGTAGAGGCCTCACAGTACAGAATGCGCACATCTGACGGCTACCACTGGGAGGTGGAAGTGAAGAAGGATGCAAAGCCAGGAACGCATATCGAATATTTCTACAGCATTCTTTGTGGAGATAACGAACAGCGAAAAGAATGGGGTATCATGAACCATCGCCTTGACTTTGACACAGAACGCAGTCTTAACTATCATGTTTACGACCACTGGAGTGATATTCCAGACAATGCTTATCTCTATACTTCTGCTATCACCGATTGCGTTGCTGGCAAGAAATTGGTTAAGGGTAAACTCAATAACTATAACAAAGCTGTCACGCTGAAGGTGCGTGCACCACAGTTAGGTGCTACGGATGAGCTTTTCCTTGTAGGTGCTGAGCCTGCATTAGGTGCTTGGAACGTGAAGAAGGCACTGAAGATGGTACAGCATAATATCAACGAGTGGAGCTATACCTTAGATGCTACCAAACTTGTTGGCGACCAACTTGAAGTAAAGTTCTTCGTCAAGAGCAATGAGAGCAATGAGAATCTTGTATGGGAGTACAGCAACAATCGTACCGTGACATTACCTACAATGGACGAAGGCGACGTTGTTGTTTATGAGTTGACAGAGGCTGCTTTCCCACTTCCTGCCGTTCGCGTTGCTGGAACATTGGTACCAGTGTTCTCACTTCGTTCGGAAACAAGCTTCGGTATCGGCGACTTTGGCGATCTGAAGAAGATGGTTGACTGGGTGAGCATGACCAACCAGCGTGCGCTGCAGATTCTCCCTATCAACGATACAACTATCACACACACTTGGACAGACTCTTATCCATATAGCTGTATCTCTATCTTTGCCCTCCACCCACAGTATGCTGACCTTACAGCATTACCAGCTTTGAAGGACAAGAAGCAGAGTGAGAAGTTCGAGAAACTACGTAAAGAGCTTAACGCACTACCTCAGATTGACTATGAGCGTGTGAACGATGCGAAGAATGAATATCTCCATTTGCTTTTTGAACAAGAGGGTGGAAAGGTGCTCGAAAGCAGTGATTTCAAGACATTCTTTGCTGAGACAGAGAGATGGCTCGTACCATACGCACAGTATTCTTATATGAGAGATAAGTTCGGAACAGCCGACTTCTCACACTGGCCAGACCACAAGCAATGGGATGAGGCTGACCGCAAGGCATTGTCTAACCCTAAGGACAAGGCTTATAAAGAGGTTGCTTTCTTCTATTACGTACAGTTCGTATTGAGTAGTCAGATGAAAGCGGTACACGAATATGCACAGGCTCATAAGATTATCCTTAAGGGTGACATTCCTATCGGTGTTAATCGCTATGGCTGTGACGTATGGACAGAACCACGTTACTTCAATCTTAATGGTCAGGCAGGTGCTCCACCTGATGATTTCTCAGTGAATGGTCAGAACTGGGGCTTCCCTACTTACAACTGGGATGAGATGATTAAGGACGGCTGTCAGTGGTGGGTTAACCGCTTCCAGAATATGGCAAAATACTTTGACGCTTATCGCATCGACCACGTTCTCGGCTTCTTCCGTATCTGGGAGATTCCTATTCATTCGGTACACGGACTGCTTGGGCAGTTCGCTCCATCACTCGGTATGAGTCGTGAGGAGATTGAAGGCTATGGTCTACACTGGCAGGAGGAACTCTTTACAGAGCCTTTCATTACAGATTGGGTACTCGACCGCATCTTCCGTGAGCATGCTGACGAGGTAAGACAGAAGTATGTGGAACACGTATGGGGCGACAGATATAAGATGCGTTCTGAGTATGATACACAGCGAAAGGTTGAGAAAGCATTTGCTGGTAAGAACTCTGATGTAGACATTTGGCTGCGTGACGGACTCTATGCTTTGATTAGTGACGTTCTCTTCGTTCGTGATCACAAGGATCCAAACCGCTTCCATCCACGCATCAGCGTACAGTTCGATTTCATTTACGAGACACTCTACGATAGTGATAAGGCTATCTTTAATAAGCTCTACAACGACTACTACTATCGTCGTAACAACCAGTTCTGGTATCAAGAGGCAATGAAGAAACTACCTAAGTTGGTCAATGCAACTCGTATGCTTGTCTGTGCAGAAGACTTAGGAATGGTTCCTGATTGCGTGGCATGGGTGATGAACGAGCTTCGTATCCTCAGTCTTGAGATTCAAAGTATGCCTAAGAACCCGAAGGTGCGCTTTGGCTATCTCAGTGAGAACCCTTACCGCAGCGTTAGCACCATCTCTACTCACGACATGGCTACCCTACGTCAGTGGTGGGATGAAGACTGGGAACGTACGCAAGACTACTTCAACAGCATGCTACATCGTGGTGGTCCTGCTCCTCACCCATTACCAGGTTGGTTGGCAAGAGATATCGTTAGCCGTCACCTTACATCGCCAAGTATGCTCTGTATCCTCGGTATTCAGGATTGGATGAGCATCGACGAGGAATTGCGTTTGGCTGACCCTAATGCTGAGCGTATCAATGTTCCTGCCAATCCAAAGCATTACTGGCGTTATCGTATGCACGTCAGCATTGAGGACTTGATGAAAAATAAGGCTTTCAATGAGCAGATAACAAACCTTATCTATCAGGCGGGTCGATAAAAAGAATAGGTGATGATGGCTATTATAAATTATTATAACAACCCATCATCACCTAAAATTCATCACCCAACACCTAACATTCATCACCCAATTCATCATCACCCATCATTCAACACCCAACACCCAACATTCAACACCCGATGAAATTAAAATACAACCTTGCAGCATCTGTAGCTGCATTCATACTCTCACAGAACGTTGCTGCACAGCAGCGATTCAACGAGATGTCCTATTCTCCGAGTGAGACAACCTTCCGCCTCAATGCTCCCTCTAAACCAACGCTCCGCCTTTATGAGGCAGGACGAGGTGGAAAAGCCTACAAGAAGGTGAAACTTACGCAGAGTGGAGACAACACTTGGGCTGTCACTGTGAAGGGAGACCTCAAAGGTAAGTTCTATACCTTCGATATCGGACACGGCGAGACACCAGGTGTCTTTGCCAAAGCGGTAGGTTGTAATGGCGGTCGTGGTGCCGTTGTAGATATGAAGGAGACTAACCCAACAGGCTGGGAGAGCGATCGTCGTGTTCCAACCAAGAGTCCAGCCGACCTTGTTATCTATGAGTTGCACCACCGTGACTTCTCTATTGACCCTTCATCGGGTTTGATCCACAAGGGTAAATACCTCGCCTTGACAGAGCAGAAGGCTATTGATCACTTGAAGAAGTTGGGTATTAACGCTGTACATATCCTCCCTTCGTTCGATTTTGCTTCGATAGATGAATCCAAACCGGACATACCACAGTATAATTGGGGCTATGACCCATTGAACTATAACGTACCAGAAGGTAGCTACTCATACGATGCTAACCTGCCTACACGCCGTATTATGGAGTTCAAGCAGATGGTACAAGCATTGCACAAGGCGGGTATCAGAGTTATCCTCGACGTTGTTTACAACCATACTTTCGACCTCACAAATAGTAACTTTGAGCGTACTTATCCTAAGGCGTACTACCGATACAAGGCTGATGGTACACCATCAGATGGCACAGGGTGTGGCAATGAGACGGCAAGTGAGCGTCCTTTGATGCGCGAGTATATGTTGGAATCAATGAAGTATTGGGTAAATGAATATCATATTGACGGTTTCCGTGTAGACCTTATGGGTGTGCATGACATTCAAACAATGAATGATATTCGTCGTGAACTCAATGCTATCGATCCAGAGATATTTGTCTATGGCGAGGGATGGAGTGCTGGTACATGTGCTTATCCACTTGAGAAGTTAGCGATGAAGGCAGCAGTTCCACAGATGCCGGGCATTGCAGCCTTCTCTGATGACATCCGTGATGCCTTGCGTGGACCCTTCTCTGACGACCACAAGGCCGGTTTCCTGGGTGGCGTTACAGGCTTGGAAGAGAGTTTGAAGGCAGGTATTGCGGGTATGATTGAACACCCACAGGTAGACTACTCAAAGGTAAACTATTCTAAGAAACCTTATGCCCTTGAGCCTACTCAGATGATTTCTTACGTCAGTTGTCACGATGATATGTGTCTCGTTGACCGTCTGAAAGCATCTATTCCAGAGGCTGAATACGATGAAAATGAGCTGATTCGTCTGAATCTTCTTGCCCAGACAGTTATCTTCACATCACAGGGTGTACCCTTTATGCTTTCTGGTGAGGAAATGCTCCGCAACAAGAAAGGTGTGCATAACTCATTTAATTCACCTGATAGTATCAACCATCTCGATTGGAATAACCTCAAGACTTATCCGCAGGTATTCAACTATTACAGTGGACTCATCAACCTTCGCAAGGCACATCCAGCCTTCCGATTGGGTAAAGCCGACCTCGTTCGCAAGCATCTTGAGTTCCTTCCTGTACAGGATTGTTTGGTTGCTTTCTGCCTAAAAGACCATGCTGGTGGTGATAAGTGGAAGAATATCTACGTCATCCTCAATGCTAACAAGGAACTTCGCACCGTCAACATCCCTAAGGGTCAGTATACAATTGTATGTGCTAATGGTGAAATTAACGAAGCTGGATTAGGCAAAATGGAAGGTGGTGAGGTGATGGTTGATGCCCAGTCAGCCCTTATCTTGCATGATTAAGGACCCCTATCCTTCTCCACTTCTCCTTCAAAGGAAGGAGTAGTGACCATTCAGCAGATTATTAATAGCTGTTAAGGATATTGAACTTATTAGGCAAATTAGCCTAATTAGCCCAATAAGCCCAATACTACAGCAAAACAAATTACCTAAAATGAACCGCAGACAACTAACGAACGAACCTAATCTTTCCCTCTTTCAAAAGACTTGGAAGATTCTTTTATTCTTACTTCTTTTATCATCTCCTATGACCGCTCAGAACAGTACGGCAGCTCAAAAGAAAGCCAATAATCGAACAGCTAAACCAAACGTTACCCGCATTGACCCTACCAACTGGTTTGCTGACATGCAGGACCCTACGTTACAGCTGATGGTATATGGCAAGGATATCAAGTTTGCGGACGTATCAACAGACTACCCTAACATAAAGATTGACTCGCTTGTACGCCTCGATTCGCCTAATTACCTCCTTATCTATCTTAACTTAAAAGGAGCGAAACCAGGTGAGATAGCCCTAACTTTCTCTAATAAGAATGGTAAAAAGACTATAAAGAAGTACCAATTGAAGGCTCGCGAGATGGCAGGGTCAGACCGCAAAGGCTTCGATATTTCGGATGTTCTCTATATGCTAATGCCCGACCGTTTCGCTAATGGCAACCCAAAGAACGACATAATCAAAGGGATGGAGGACCAGCTCTGCAACCGTAACGAGCCAAGTCTTCGACACGGTGGCGACCTCGAAGGACTCCGTCAGCACCTCGATTACTTCACCGACCTTGGTGTTACAGCACTCTGGTTTACGCCAGTATTAGAGAATGATCGCCCTGCCGACGATGGAAAATACAGCACCTACCATGGTTACGCAACAACCGACTACTATCGTGTTGACCCTCGCTTCGGTACCAATGAAGAGTACAAGGCACTCATTGACGAATGTCATAAGAAGGGACTGAAAGTGGTAATGGATATGATTTTCAACCATTGCGGTGACTATCATCCTTGGGCTAAGGGTACACGTATTGATGAGAACGGCAAGACTATCAAAGACTATCCATCAAAAGACTGGTTTAATAGCCCTAACTATGGGCTGCAAACAAGCTACAAGCTTACTCCTGTTCTCGACCCATACGCCAGCAAGGTGGATATGGCAGAGACTGTTGACGGATGGTTTGTATCGTCTATGCCTGACCTCAACCAACGCAATCCACACGTTATCAAATATCTGATTCAGAATTCTATTTGGTGGATTGAGACCGTAGGTATCGATGGCATTCGTATGGACACTTATCCTTACGCTGACCGAAAAGCTATGGCTGAATGGATGAAGGTGCTCAATCAGGAATATCCTAACTTCAACACCGTTGGCGAAACATGGGTAACAGAGCCTGCTTATACAGCTGCTTGGCAGAAAGACAGCAAACTCTCTGACATTAACAGCAATCTAAAAACGGTAATGGACTTCGCCTTATTCGATCGTCTTTCGCAGGCAAAGAACGAGGAAACAGATGATTGGTGGAAGGGATGGAACCGCATTTACAACTCTCTCTGCTATGATTACCTCTACACTGACCCATCTTCTGTGATGGCATTCATCGAGAATCACGATACTGACCGCTACCTTGGCAATGGCAAGGATACAACGGCTTTGAAGCAGGCGTACGCTCTCTTGCTGACGATGAAACGTATCCCACAACTCTACTATGGTACTGAAATTCTTATGAATGGTACGAAAGAGAAGACAGATGGCAACGTACGTAAGGACTTCCCAGGTGGATTCCCAGGCGATAAGGTCAACAAATTCACACGTGAAGGCCGTACCAAAGCCGAGAATGCAATGTTTGATTGGACCAGCCGTCTCCTCCATTGGCGACAGAACAACGATGTAATCATCAATGGTTCTCAGACACAATTCATTCCTCAACATGGTGTTTACGTTCTTGCACGTCAACATAACGGCAAGACTGTCCTCACCATCCTCAATGGCAAGAAGGCTGATAACCAAGTCGACGTAGCCCGCTATGCCGAGGTGATAGGCTCACACACCACAGCAACTGATGTCCTCACAGGTGCTACCATAGACCTGACAAAGAACATTCCATTGGGACAGCGACAGGCAATGGTACTCAGTTTTTAATTCCTCTGAAAATTAGGAGGCTTATTTAACAGTTCACTTACCTGTTAGATAAAGCATCTGAACTTCTCATACATATAACATATGGGCAATGACAACCTACTATCTTTGGTTGTCATTGCCTTTATTATTACTTATTTTCTATCCAACAAAAGAACAGATAAATAAAAAACTTAGAACTAAGGAAACGATTTCTCTGCAACAAACAAAAGAAGTAAAAAATGATACTACACAATTAATAAAAAATCAACTAACTTGCTTTATTCATAAGAAAAGATTATCTTTGCATCGAATGGTAAAACATTTATATATCATAGCAGGGTGTAATGGGGCTGGAAAGACAACAGCTTCAATGACAATATTACCAAAGACCCTTTTGGTAAAGGAGTTTGTCAATGCCGATGAAATAGCAAAAGGATTGTCACCACTCAACCCTGAAGGTGCAGCCATTGAAGCAGGAAGGTTGATGCTTCAACGAATAGACTACCTCTTAAGCAAAGATGAGTCATTTTCTATTGAGACAACACTTGCAACTCGCTCCTATATTAAACTCGTAGAAAAGGCGCATCAAAGAGGATTCGTAGTCAATCTCTTATTCTTTTGGCTACCATCACCAGAGCTTGCAAGCATACGTGTAACTGAAAGAGTAAGAAATGGTGGGCACAACATTCCTAAAGACACAATATACAGAAGATATGTATTGGGAATATCAAATCTATTTAACTTGTTTATGAATAAGGTTGATATATGGTCAATATATGATAACAGCATACAGCCTAAAGAGCGTATAGCTTTCGGAGGAAATAGTATAAGAACCAGAATTAGTAATGAAGTCAAATTTAGAAAGATAAGAAGTTATGTCAAATAAAGAAATAGAAGCCTATTTAAAAACTATTGAAGAAGGGTTTATTGAGTCAGAACGAATCTTGTTAAAAGAGAAAGCTGCCAAAAATGAACCTGTCATCAATTGTGATGAAAACGGTAATATTGTTAGCATTCCAGCGGAAGACATTATTGCCAGACACCGTCAGTATCAATAAAAAGACTATTATCATCCAATAAAGGCTATCGGAGTTCCGATAGCCTTTATTGTTTATTTACACACGAACTTCATTACTCTGACATTCAAATCATCACAAAACAGTAGTGGATAAATAGCTTTAAAACGTAACAGTCAGACCCACAGAGAGAGCTGTTTTGCCTTGATAGACACGCCCATATTCCACATCATCGCCAAAAGTCTTGAAGAGATTCTGTCGCACCTGCCCATAAAGTCCGAATGTCTCACTGAAGTTATAGCGCACACCTACCTACAAACCAGCTGTTCGTAAGCCGATGGAAGCACCACTATAAATATCCAGTACGGATGGTAGTTTCAGTACTTCAGATCAATGATAGTTACCCATCAGACTGAGGTCATACCCCATTAAGGCTCTATCACGTCCCTCATCATAGTCCTTCACGTTGACATAAGTTAGCTGTCCGCCTACTGAGACAAAGCCGCTAAGCACATAATAGCTGCTTTTATATCTCTTTCTCCCTATTCAGCATCATGCGCTTTTAACAGATTCATAAGTTCATTGAACTCGGAAGAGTATTTTACACCTGTTTGTCCCCAGTTATATTCATATCGAACGGTCTTTCCTGGATAGTAAATATAGATGTATAGACCACCCAAATCACTGCAATGTTCGTTACCTTTTACTGCCACAACGTCCTTTACAGTACCCTTAACAAACATTTCATCAACAAGTTCTTGTACGCGACGAGCACTATCATCACTAAAACGAACAGTTCTGACAGTGTCTTTACCATCGTCAGATGCAAATATTGATCGCGTACATTTCGTTACACTTCCATTCTTATATAACATCCAATAAACCTCCGTAAGACCGCTACTAAAGCCGGGATCACGTCCAATAAGCACGGAGTCATACGCACTGAGTGCATCCTTTTCCTTGCCACTACCTCGACCACCTTCTGAACAACTGATGGCAACAAAGGCAATTATGCCACATAACCATAATAACTTATTCATCCCTCTAAAAATAAAAAAATCAACCATTATCAAGCGCTTCTACTAATTATATCGAAATGCAAGACACAGTAAAACAACCCGACTATCGACCATTACCTTTCCTTATATACCTTTCACAAAAGTAAGCATTAATATTCTTGTTTCCAAACATTGCCAACAAAAGTTCGTCTTACCCATCTTTTCTATACGTGTTAGTGCTTAGCACATAGCGTGCGGAGGGTTAGCGCCAATGGTGCGGAGTACTAACACGATGAAAGATGAGACTGAAGCAGAATCAAAAAGAGCGTTTTTCAAGGAATAAAAAGCACAAGGCTGCCCTCGTTAGGACAGCCTTGTACATCTTATTTAGAACTTAATTGTTGTCCAATCCGTCTATTACTGGAAAACAATATTCACTGTTGTCTTACTCTTTACAGGGCGACCATTCTGCATAGCAGGATTCCACTTAGGCATATTGTTGGTAAGACGAACAGCCTGCTCTTTGTAGTATTCAACGCAGTTGTTCAACACATGCTTCTGTTTCTCAGCATCCATCTTCATGAAGTGCTTGCTTGTACCCTTCACGTTCTTTACATCAACGACATGAGCACCAGTAACAGTGCCATCCATCTCGACGTTGAAAACGACAGTCATCTCGGCATGCACCTTTGAACGGAATGACTGAATGCTGCGACGTTGATTCTGTGCAAAATAGTTATTAATAGCCTCTTGACCGCCTTCAAAGGTAGGGAGCACCTCAGTCTTACTAACCTGTGGAGTCAGAGAAAGGGACTCTAACTTCGCTTTCAGCTTACCTATCTCCACCGTACCCATAACTATTTTACCCTCCGGGTCGATAAGATACATTGAAGGAATCCAATCAATCTTATACAACTTGTCGATAACAGTATTCTTCCTAAACTTCTTCAGCTCGCTCACCTGTGTCCAGTGCATCTGGTACTTCCCCCAGTAAGCCTGTGCCCAGACCTCACGATCGGTATCAAAAGAGATACCAATAAACTGCACTCCATAGTCGCGGAACTGCTCGTAAAGTGCCTTCATAGCAGGAATGTCACGACGACAGTCTGGACACCAGCTTGCCCAGAAATCCAATACCACGTAACAACCACGATACTGACTCAACTTTATTTCCTTAGCATCGTATGTCTTCAACTTAAACTCAGGCGCACGAGTACCCGGATTGAGCATGTTCGTGGCATACTTAGCATCTAAATCCTTAGTTGGTTCAACGTTTATTGTCTGTGCAAAAGCCACTGATGCGGACATAAGAAATACACTGACAACAGCTAAAAGAATTCTTTTCATATCTAATTTTATTCTATTTTCTTTATCTTTCTTCCACTAATAAGATTGGAATTTGCAGTTTTTAGTTCTCCTTTCAGTTTTCAGTCATGTTGCAAATATACGACCTTATTTTGAATAACGCAAATACATTATTGTATTTTTTCTATGGTCAACGTCTGGTCGCAATAGTCAACAACAGCTGGACGATGGGTGATGAAAATCACCGTTTTATCGTGATTGGAGAGTATATTCTTCAAGAGTTCGCGCTCTGTCTGTGGGTCAAGGGCTGACGTTGCCTCATCGAATATCATGATACTACGGTCACGCAGTAACGAACGAGCTATGGCAATGCGTTGTGCCTGTCCTTCACTGAGTCCTCCTCCCTGCTCTGAACAGAGCGTATCGAGTCCCAAAGGAAGATGGAAAACAAAGTCAGCACAGCTCTTCTTAAGTACTGCAATCATCTCTTCTTCCGTTGCCTCGACCTTACCGAGTAGTAGGTTCTCACGGATTGTGCCACTAAGAAGTGTGTTACCTTGAGGGACATAGACAAAATTGGTACGCATGAGCGGTGTCAACTCTCTGCTTTCTTTTTCGTTATAAATCTCTACAGAGCCCTTATTAGGCTTCATCAAGGCAAGGAGCATACGTACAAGCGTTGTCTTTCCAGCACCTGTCTCACCAAGAATAGCCGTACAAGAGCCTGGGTAGAAATCGAAGTCAAGATCCTTCAATATCTCTCGTTCGGCATCATCATAACGATAGTCGACATGATTCAAGCGAATACCACAAGGTCCAGCCACCTCTATCGGCTCGCCTTGTTCCTCTAAAGGATTCTCCTCTAACTCCATTAGTCGCTCGGCAGCAGTGAATACTGAAACAAAAGCAGGTACTAATTTCGTTAATTGACGAGCAGGATTTTGAATCTTATTTACCAACTGTAAGAAGGCTGTCATACCGCCAAAAGTCAGCGAATGAGCCGACATGCGAAGGGCTGCCCACGTAAAGGCAACAAGATAACCAAAGGCAAATCCAAAGTTTAAGACGAGGTTTGAGAATACAGAAAACTTCGTTCTACGCACTACCTTACGGCGCAATTCATGTTGTGTTCCCTCCAACTTTCCAACAATCATCTCGTCACTTTCAAGTGTCTTGATAAGCATTCGATGCTGAATCGTTTCTTGCAAAACACTCTGAACCTTTGAGTCTGAGTCGCGAACTTCACGTGTCAGTCGTCTCATCTGGCGTACATACACCTTGCTGATGAGGACAAATAGTGGAATCATAACGACAATGATAATGGCAAGACGCCAGTCCATCGACATCAAATAGAAGAAAGCACCGAGGAACATAGCCAATGTCGAGACTGAACTTGGTATCGTCTCGGTAAGGAAACTTACCACATTGGCAACATCAAATTCCAATCGGTTAAGTACGTCACCACTATGATGACGTTCTTTACCATGCCACTCCGAACGCAGAATACGGTCGAGCATGCGCTGCTGCATACGATTTTGCGCCTTGATACCTAACAGATTTCTTACCCACACGGAGGCTATGTTCAATGCAAAATCACAGAGAATCAAAGCACCCATGATGCTCACTGCAGTATAGATACTACCCTCTTTGGCATGAGAAGCCACATCAATGGCATACTGTACAGCCCAAACGGTAGTCAAAGAAACGACTACGCTGAAAATACCTATCATAGCATTCAACACAGCTTGCTTGCGATTACCACGCCAAGCTATCCACAACCAGCGGAATATCTCCTTACTTGTATAATGCGTTTCAGGAATTTGAAAGAGTTTCTTTATCTTGCTTACCATTATTTTCTCTTATATTTATTGTTATTGAAGGCCTTGGGTTGCCGGGTATTCTAGGATAGATAGGACTCCTAGAGCTCCTAGGAAAGCTAGAAAAACTAGGCTGAATGAAAAGTCTATCACAGCCTTCTCACTAACAACCAGCCTTTCTAAAACTGGCGTGTATCAGCTCCCCACATCAATTTCTCACGTAGTGTTGAGAAGAAACGCTGCCCATAGACCTTCACGATACGCACCTTATGCGGTGCCTTCTTTATCGTTAGCGTTACTCCCTCACTGAGTTTCTCTGACCGTCCGTCCACAGCTGCGAGGAAGTTGTGGCTTCGGCTCTGTACTTCCAACTTTATTTCAGCCTCATCACTGATAACGATTGGACGAATATTAAGACTATGTGGTGCAACGGGAGTCATGCTTAAAATACCCGATTGAGGTACGATGATCGGACCACCAACCGACAATGAGTAAGCTGTTGAGCCTGTCGGAGTACTGATAACGAGTCCGTCAGCCAAATAAGTTACCAAAAATTCGCCATTTACACTTGCCTTTATCGATATCATCGCAGCATTATCACGTTTCAAAATCGCAATATCGTTCAAGGCAAAAGGACAGTTCTCGAGAGCTTTCCCATCTGCTTCAAGTTGGATAACAGCACGTTCCTCGATCTCATATCTTCCTTCAAAGACATTATTAAGTACGTTTCTAATTTCTTCTGGAGCAACATTTGCGAGGAAACCTAACCGTCCCATATTCACGCCAATGATAGGTATTTGCTTGGGACCAACCTTACTTGCTGCCTTTAGAAAGGTACCATCGCCACCTAAGGAGATGACATAATCGACATCAAAGTTTACCCCCTCGAATACACCCGCTATAGAAATCGACTTCTTAAGTTCTTTTTGTAGGCTATTGTAAAAGTTCTGTTCAATATATACATCAGCTTCATGCTCCCTCAGATAGTCTAAGATTTCTGTTATCTGAAGCGAGTCAAAAGCTTTAGAAGCATTGCCGAAGATAGCAAAACTAAGTTTCTTTTCTGCCATAAAAACATGCCTTTTTTAATTCTTTTAGTCTTACAAGCCACACAATACCATGAATATTTAGTATATTTGCAGACACTATTCATTTGCAAAAGTAAAGATTTTAATTGGATTTATTACGTAAAAACAAAATAATTATGGCTAAGGTATATGAGTTTCTCGCTAATGGCTTTGAAGAAGTTGAGGCTTTGGCACCTGTTGATATCTTGCGTCGTGGAGGCGTAGAGGTAAAGATGGTTAGTATTACAGGTAGTAATCTCGTTGAATCATCACATGGTGTAGTGGTTAAAGCCGACCTCCTTTTTGAGAACATAACCGACTTCTCGGATGCAGACTTACTGATGTTGCCTGGCGGTATGCCTGGTTCAAAAAACTTGAACGAGCACGAAGGCGTTCGTAAAGCCCTCAAAGAGCAGTTTGAGAAGGGTAAACGTGTTGCTGCTATCTGTGCTGCACCATTGGTATTGGCATCTATTGGCTTGTTGAAAGGTAAGAAAGCAACAATCTATCCAGGTATGGAAAGCTACTTAGGTGAGGATGCTGAATACACAGGAGCACTTGTTCAAGAGGACGGAAACGTAACAACTGGTGCTGGTCCTGCTGCTTCTTTCCCATACGGATATCAGCTTCTAAGCTATTTCCTACCTGCTGAGAAGGTGGAAGAGATAAAGAAGGGTATGATTTACGACCGTCTTCTCAATTCATAAACCATATTTATAGCGTAGAACAGTGGCTCATATTATGTCAAAATATGCCATCATTGTCGCTGGCGGAAAAGGCTTGCGCATGGGAGCAGACATACCCAAACAGTTTCTTCCTGTCGGTGGGAAACCTGTCCTCATGCACACGATCAGTCGCTTTCATGCCTACGATAAGGATTTGAAAGTTATCCTCATCTTACCGAAAGAGCAACAAACATATTGGAAGGAACTATGCGAGCAGTATCATTTCGATGAGGAATATCAGTTAGCTGATGGTGGTGCAAGTCGCTTTCAGTCATGTAAGAATGGCATTTCGATGATTCCTACAGATGCTGTTGGACTTGTTGGCATCCATGATGGTGTGCGTCCTTTCGTCTCTTGTGAGACCATTGCACGTTGTTTTGATACTGCTCAGACGTCAAAAGCGGTCATTCCAGTATTACCAGTTACTGACACTCTGCGTTTTATCGGTGACTCTCCAAGCGGAAGAAACGTACAGCGTAGCAATTATAAAGCCGTACAAACGCCGCAGGTCTTTGACATCCAACTCATCAAAAAAGCATACGAACAAGAAGAAAATGCCGATTTTACCGATGATGCGAGCGTTGTTGAACGACTCGGACAAGTGGTAACAATGGTGGAAGGAAATCGTGAGAACATTAAGATTACAACCCCATTCGACTTAAAAATAGCAGAAGCTCTTTTAATTCATAATTCATAATTCACAATTCATAATTATGATTACTATTATTAATTCAAAATTCAGAATTCATAGTTCATAATTATGATTACTGAGTTTGATGGAGTTATTGGATAAGTTTGATAGAGTTATTGGATAAGAAAGACGAAAGAGTGGAAACGTAAAGATGATGTTTAAGACTGATAAACAGCACAACCAAGATGTGTAAAGCATAGAGATGAAGAATATAAAGGGCGTTATTTCGGAATTATTTTCACGAGAAGAAGAATTTATTTTCATGAAAAAAATATTTCTTGTCATGAAGAAAAATGTTTCTTTTCATGAAAGAAATTCCTTTAACATCATAAAGTTAGACCACGACAAAGCCCTTATAATAAGCCTCAAAGCCAAATAAAAGAGCAATAATAAGCAACAAAAAACAACAGCTAACATCTTAATGAAAGTTAAATAACAGCATTTTTCACCCCATGCTTGTAACTTTCCCCCATAGATAAGCGTCATTTAAACAGAGAGAAGATGAAAAAAGTCAGTTTCCGTAACGATGTGTTGCCGTTGAAGAATGAACTCTTCCGGCTTGCACTCCGTATCACGCTCAACAGAGCTGAGGCTGAGGACATCGTTCAGGACACACTGATAAAGGTCTGGAACCGCCGATACGAGTGGGAAAACATTGATTCTATTGAAGCATTTAGCCTCACCGTATGTCGAAACCTTTCGCTCGACCGCATCAAAAAGAAGGAAAACAACAATGATTCTTTGGAAGATGTGAAAGTAGCTGAGCCTCTCGCTTCATCTAATCCTCAAGACCGAATGATTGAAGAGGACAAAATCAGTCTCGTTAAACAGATTGTAGACGCTCTCCCAGAGAAACAACGAAGCTGCATGCAGCTAAGAGATTTTGAAGGAAAGGCATACAAAGAGATTGCAGAAATACTCGAAATCAGCGAAGAGCAAGTGAAAGTAAACATCTTTAGAGCTCGCCAAACGGTCAAACAAAAATACTTGAAATTAGACAATTATGGATTATAAGTACATCGAACAATTACTGGAACGCTACTGGCGTTGCGAGACTTCTCTCCAAGAAGAAGAAATCTTGCGTATGTTCTTCTCGCAGGAGGACATTCCAGTTGCGTTGCTGCCTTATCGTTCTCTATTCGTTTACGAGCAGAATGAGAAGGAGATGGACGTCTTGGGCGATGACTTTGACCAGAGAGTCCTCGGACTAATACAGGAAGACGAGCCAGTAAAGGCACGTGTAATAACAATGCGCCACCGTCTTATGCCACTCTTCAAGGCAGCTGCTGTGGTAGCAATCTTCCTAACCTTAGGTAATGCAATGCAGGTTGCTTTCTCTGATGGTGATGCTCATCAGGTAAGCCCAAACACTGCAGCTATTAACAAACCTCAGGAGGGTCCATCTGTTGCTAAGGCCGATTCGGTAGTGAGCGACACCTTACAACATAAGATACAGTCAACTGTATCAACCATCACAAAGTAAGACAATTTCTATGCTTTCTCTATAAAATAATCATTTTAAGTAAAACAACTCGAGGCTGTGAAGTCTCAATTCTCTCAAATTTTTCATAACATACTAACGTAGAAGAGCCGATACTCCTTATGAGTGTCGGCTCTTCTTATGCCAGAAAACGAGGGGATTAATTCAGAATTCATAATTCAAAATTCATAATTATGATTACTGATGATGCCTAAAGACAAAGTTCAAAACTCAAAGTTCAATGTTCAAAGGGCTTAATAATGATTACCGATGATGCCTAAAGACAAAGTTCAAAGCTCAAAGTTCAATGTTCAAAGGATAAAGTTCAATGCTCAAAGAGCTTAATTATGATTACTGATGATGCTTAAAGGCAAAGTTCAAAGCTCAAAGTTCAATATTCAAAGGGCTTAATTATGATTACTGATGATGCTTAAAGGCAAAGTTCAAAGCTCAAAGTTCAATGTTCAAAGGGAAGTGTTCAATGTTCAAAGGGAAAAGTTTAAAGAAAAAAACGCCGAGACTCTCAACGAGCTTCGGCGTTATTAGTATGTTTAACTAAGAAATCTTTTCAAATGAAAGGGAACCTCACGGTCACCTTTGTCATCCTTGATCAATCGTTAAACTTTTACCTTAATAAAATAACTAAAAACCTAAATCTATTACTACTAACCTAAACAATCTATTAACCTTTTGACAATGCAAAGTTAGAATGTTTTCAAGTATTGTGCAACATTTACATTGACTTTTATATTGAAAACTATCTTTTCTTGATACATATCAACTCTTTGTGTGCGCAAACAATCAATATTTAGTTACTTTTCTTGGCTTTTTATCTGTTTTCTTGTAACTTTGCTGCAAATGATATATCAATGAGAATACTGATTGTAAATACCAGTGAGAAAACAGGTGGTGCTGCAGTTGCAGCCAACCGACTCAAAGATGCTCTGAATAACAACGGAGTGAAGGCAAAGATGTTAGTACGAGATAAACTGACAGATGACATCACTGTGGTCAGTCTTGGGCACGAATGGCGTAACCAATGGAACTTGTTATGGGAGCGTTTCTGCGTATATTGGCACCTTCATTTCTCTCGAAACCACCTCTTTGAGATAGACTTAGCAAACACAGGAACGGACATTACGAAGCTACGTGAGTTCAAAGAGGCTGATATCATACACTTGTCTTGGATTAATCAGGGTATGCTCTCGCTGAAAGGTATCCGTAAGATTCTTGACAGTGGGAAGCCTGTCGTGTGGACAATGCATGATATTTGGCCCGCAACAGGCATTTGTCATATTACATTAAACTGTCTACGCTATCAGTCGGCATGTGGTAATTGCCGCTTGCTACCCAATGGTGGATCTACAAACGACCTATCTCATCGGGTCTTAGAACGTAAGAAGAAGATGCTTGAAGGGCGTAACGTCATGTTTGTTACATGTAGTAAGTGGCTTGAAAAAGAGGCTCGCAAGAGTGCTATTCTCGCTGGTCAACAGGTGCGTTCTATCCCTAATCCCATTGATACACACGTTTTCCATCCTGCCGACAGCAAGCAGGCACGTATAAAGATAGGGCTCCCTTTGAATAAAAAGATAATCCTTTTCGCCTCACAACGAGTAACAAATGTAAATAAGGGTATTTCTTATCTTGTCGAAGCATGCCACAAATTGGCTACGAAATACCCTGAGATGGTGGACAACACTGCCGTGGCTATACTCGGAGGACATGCAGAAGATCTTAGAGAGGAGTTCGATTTTGAAGTCTGTGAGTTGGGTTATGTCAATGACACCCAACAGATAGTTGATGTCTATAATGCTTGTGACGTGTTTGTCTTACCATCCTTGTCAGAGAACCTCCCTAATACTATTATGGAGGCAATGGCATGTGGTGTACCTTCGATAGGCTTTAAGGTTGGAGGAATACCTGAAATGATTGACCATTGTAAGAATGGCTATGTAGCGGCAGAACGCAATGCAGACGACCTTGCAAAGGGCATACACTGGGTGCTTAATGAGTCCGACTACACAGCCCTTTCAGAAGCAGCTGTGGGGAAAGTGCTGCGCTGTTATTCACAACGTAGCATCGCAATGCAATATCTTGAAGTATATAATGAGGCACTCGCCTATAAGAATTTCCGATTATGATCACATTTTCAGTAGTCACTATAACCTATAATGCAGCTTCGGTTCTGCAACCGACACTTGACAGTGTGCTCATGCAGGACTATCCTCATGTGGAGCATATCATCATTGATGGGGCTTCAACAGACGACACTTTAGAGATTGCCAAAGCCTATCAGCAGCTGTCTGACGAGGCTGAAAATGAGCATGTCGTACGTATTCAAAGCGAGCCAGACGAAGGACTTTATGACGCAATGAATAAAGGCTTACAACAGGCTACCGGTGATTATATTGTCTTCCTGAATGCAGGTGACCGCTTCCCTAATCCCGATACATTAGACAAGGTGGTACTTGCTGCTGTTGTTGGAGATGGCGAGGAACTCCCTGCCGTCCTCTTTGGTGACACAGACATCATTGACGAAAAGGGCAACTTTATTAGCCACCGCAGGCTAAGTCCATCAGAACGACTCACATGGCGTTCTTTCCGTTATGGTATGTTGGTATGTCATCAAGCATTTTATGCTCGCTTAGACATCGCTCGTTCACTATTATATGATACAACTTATCGCTATTCAGCAGATGTAGATTGGTGTATACGTGTCATGAAAGAGGGCGAACGTCAGCAACTCCTTTTACGCAATATCCATGCCGTTGTAGCAAATTATGTACGAGAAGGACAAACAACCCTTCATCACAAAGAGTCGCTCCGAGAGCGTTTTGATGTGATGTGTAAGCACTATGGACTGCTTCAAACAGTCCTCCTTCATGCATGGTTTGCCGTACGTAGTTTAATAAAATAGGTAGACTACCTTTAGTTTAAATGCCCTTAATACGTCCTATTGATTGTTAAGGGCTGCAATTTCTGCGCTTTAAAATCGTTTTATCAGTAAGTAGTATTATTATGGGGATGTTTAGAGCAAGTTCATGCTCTGTCCTCTTCACCTAATAAAACGTACGAAAATGGAAAGAATGAGAATTAAAATGTTAGTAGCTTTGTTGCTGCTGTGCCTCTCGGTATCAGCGCAAACAGAGTATAGTGGTATTGCTGGAGCATCACCAGGCATGGTAAGAGCAAATAAGCAGGCTGCAGCGAAGCAAGCCAATCGCAATTCAAAGGCTGCGAATTCTTCTAATGTATCAAAGCCTAAGACTTCCAACAATGGCAATGCAAATAGTAATAACTCAACCTATGCACCGCTACCAGACAACAATGAATCTGGCGAAACGGAGGTTAGAGACGGCTTTAAGACTTTCTCACGTGGCATGGGTAAGGTGATTAAACGTGAAACCAAGACTATGGGAGAGGTAACCCGTAAGATTGGTGCCGATGGCAAGAAGTTCTTTAAGAAATTAGGTAAAGGAATCTCAGACTCCTTTAAACCAGACACGACAACCTCTAAGTAAGATTTCGTTTCACACTATATATGGCGTGTTCCAAGGCTAAAACCTTTTGCGGTCAATAGTCTTGGAACATTTTTTTTATTTCTCTTATTCCGTAAACAAGTCCTTCTATAAGTTAGTTCTATTACCCTCACGACATATTATGACATGCTGAATGAAGTTTTCTTTCCGCTTTTTTATTACTGTGTAATTGCTCCGCACATGATGTGCGGATGCTTCGCACATATCGTGCTAAGGCTTAGCACGTGTGGTGCGGTTGGTAAACACCATTGGCGTTAGCCCCTAAACACCCTACAAAATACGACTATACGAAGTCATATTTACCTACTCTGATAAGAGAGCTCATGGGTCAACGTCCAGCAAGAGCTTAATAAGTCATCTGGAATGTTTTGCCATTAGTAAATAATTGACTACCTTTGCCACCCGAAACAAGATTATTATGAATACCATTGTTCCCTTTAGTCATCCCATGTATATCATGCTTAAGCCAGCTGGTTCGCTTTGTAACCTGCGGTGTAAGTATTGTTATTACTTGGAGAAGAGCAAGCTATATGACGATAATAAGAATCATGTTATTACCGATGCGTTACTTGAGAAATTTATCAAGGAGTACATCGAGGCACAGACAACACCACAAGTCCTCTTCACATGGCATGGCGGTGAGACACTGATGCGTCCTATCTCGTTCTATCGTCGTGCGTTGGAACTGCAGCGTTATTACGCTCGTGGACGTCAGATAGACAATAGCATTCAGACAAATGGTATTCTACTAAACGATGAGTGGTGTCGTTTCTTCAAGGAAAATAACTTCCTTGTGGGTGTCTCTATTGACGGTCCACAAGAGTTCCATGACGAGTATCGCCGCAACGCAATGGGTAAACCTTCCTTCCATCAGGTGATGAAAGGCATAGACTTATTGAATAAGCATGGGGTTGAATGGAATGCACTCGCCGTTGTCAACGACTTTAATGCAGACTATCCGTTAGACTTTTATCACTTCTTCAAGGAGATTGGCTGCCGTTATATACAGTTTACACCTATCGTGGAGCGTATTGTTAAGCGTACAGATGGGCTGACCTTAGCACCAGGAATGCAGGAAGGTGGTGAGCTAACCGACTTCTCTGTCACGGCTGAACAATGGGGTAATTTCCTCTGTACTATCTTCGATGAGTGGGTACACCATGATGTAGGCGAATATTATATACAGCTTTTTGATGCCACTTTAGCGAATTGGGTTGGCGTTGCACCTGGTATTTGTACCATGGCTAAAGAGTGTGGTCATGCTGGCGTTATGGAGTATAATGGTGACGTCTATTCATGTGATCACTTCGTTTATCCAGAACATAAACTTGGCAACTTGTCGCAGCATACCATCTATGAGATGATGAATAGCGACCGACAGAAGGACTTTTCCAAGATGAAGTATAGACTTCTTCCACAACAGTGTAAGGAATGTAAGTATCAGTTTGCTTGCCATGGAGAGTGCCCGAAGAATCGTTTTATTCGCGATTGTTACGGAAATCCTGGACTTAACTATCTCTGCAAGGGGTATTATCAGTTCTTCGAGCATGTAGCGCCTTATATGGACTTTATGAAGAACGAGTTGGAGAATCAGCGCCCACCTGCTAATGTAATGAATCAAGTGTTCGGAAAGTAAAATCCCTTTGAGTTTACTCCATATCCGACTTAATTCTCTTTCCCTTTGTTCTTATAAACGGAAAGAGCTATAATCGAAAAGAGGGTGTGTCAAAATGCAAATTAATAACTTGACAACCTTCAATTTATAAGTAGGATTCTTCTAAAGGCAAAGAAAAGACCATTTCTTTACTCAAAATCGAGTATAGAAATGGTTATTTTTATAGGATTGTTTAAAACTGTAAGATTATCAAAATGGTATTTGCATTTTGACACATCCACGCGAGGGGAGGTTTTTTTCTTCTTTTCCTTGCCCATTCAATTTATTCTTCTTACCTTTGCGGCCGTGAACAAATTAGCAATGACATATCCAGCCAATCCAGCACAGCAAAGAAACTTTGATTTCTTTGCCTTTTTTAGTGCTTTATATTTGGTAGTTTCAGATATTTTGCTAACACACACACACACACACACACACACACACACACACACACACACAGGCGCACCTAGCGTTTAATCATACTTTTTTTCCTCCATCCTACGCGCGCGCGAAGCGTGTCGTAACCCTTGTAAACAAAGGACTTCCTAGAGTTTCCTTTGTTCGTTTTTTTGTGTCCGTTTGCGAGCAGGCTAAAAGGCAAAATAAGGACATTTTAAGCACTGATTTTACCATAACAAGTACTTGTAATTCTCTAGTAATAGTTTGTTTTTTCTCGTTGATTTCTCGGGCAGGCAGTGGTAATACGCTGTCTGCCTGTAGAGAGGAAGCGTGCAGACTGTTAAGAGAGATTGACGAGAAGGTTATCAGGATGTATATAATAAAAGGTGAGCAACGAAGCCACATAATAGAGAGTAGATAACAACTATTTTTAATCAAATCAAAAAAGCAATGAGAAAGAAACAAGAAAAGAAGGATTATTCTGCACCAAGTTGCACGATAATCCAAGTGAGCGAAACCACTTATTTGATGGACACTTCTTTCCCCAGTCAGCACAACCCAGCTCAATCAGGCGGAAGTTTTGGTGATGCCAAGCAGGCTCCAAGCTGGATGACTGAAAGTGAAGAAGCAACAGAGCATTCTTCATGGGAAAACTAACAAAGAGAGTTATTAACCAAGTAAAGAAAACAAAATCACAAAAAGAAGAAACAGACAATGAAAAAGAAATTATTCAAGACCCGCCTGCTTTCATTCGCAGCTTTCTGCGGGCTCACATTAGCGTTTGCATCCTGTGCCAATGAAGATGTAGCGCAGAACCCAAACAACACAGATAACGACAAGAACCTGACAACCTTTTCAGCAGGTGACCCCACCACCCGCACCTCAATGGAGAGCGATGGTAAGTTCTTTTGGGAAGCAGGTGATAAGATTTATGTAAAGGACGATAACAACACCTGGCATGCAAGTAGCAATTCGCCAACAGGCAAGACAGATAACTTTAAGTTTAAAGTGCCTGGCACTTATACCGCCCACACGTCATACGAGGTTTACTATCCAGGGCAAGGCGGTAGCAACGACCAGGCAAAGATTTCTGCTAGCCAGAGTCAAGCAGAGCCAAACACAACCACTCACTTCGGTGCAGCAGGCGATTGCGGTATGGCAACGGCAACTAAAGTGCCAGGTAAACAGCAGTTTGCTTTCACCTTAGACCACAAGGCTGCTTACCTTCTCTTCTTGCCACGCACCAGTAACACTATCTTACATGACTGCTACTTGACAAAGGTAGAGGTAAATTCTGATGATGATATTACCAGTACATATACCCTCAATCCAACAACAGGCGAACTCACAGGTACAGGTTCAGGCAAGCAGATTGTGCTTGAAACAAAAGGTAGTGGTACTTATGCTAATGGTTTCCCTTTGACTAATAGCACAGCAAGCGCAGCTACCAATGGTGCTTATATGGTGATAAAGCCAGGAACTCACACACTTAAGATACGTTATTGGGTGAAGGACGTTGCAACAGGGGTTGAGGGTACAATAACTAAGATATTGGCATCAGCAACCTACGACCAAAATAAATATTACAACATCACCGCTAACCTTAACGTGCGTGATTACGACGGCAATCATTATTATCAGTGGGACGCACAAGAGCAATACTGGAAGGGGTACGAATGGTACAATGGTGGCAGCCAGCCAACACTTGACGCAGGCTATTCACCGAATTACGCTCAAAACAGCACGGATTTACGTTACTACAACGAAATTTTTCCTGGTAATGGCATAAGCAATCCAGCTACCCACACTTCATTTAACAACATTCCTAACGCCAACGAAATGTCTTGGTATGTAGTGTACGGTAATCCCCGTTGGGACGGTGACGAGCTATGGACTACTATGGGGCATTTATATAAAGGAGGAATGTGGTTTAAGAAGAAGTCTGTATTACAAGCAGAGAATCATTACGATACTGAGAAATTCGCCCATGGTTCACTCGACTTACGTACAAAGCCTAGTCAAGCCATCAACTACAATCTTAGCATCAAGATTTTAGGTGCCCCTTCTGCAGCCGATGCAAATAATTATTTCTACCTGCCAGCTCTCGGTTTCTACAGATTAGGTTCTCAGTCTTACGTTGGCAACGAAGGCTACTATTGGACATCTAGTGCTAATCCTAGTTGGTGGCAAAGAGAGAATGCGTATTACCTGTACTTCACAAATGATGGTGTCAGCGTTGGCTCCAACAGGCGTGACTATGGGTACAGGGCGCAACCTTTCTCGGATTTCGGAGATAATTAATGCGAAAAAACATGACAAAAGAGGGCAAAAACAACTCCTTTGTAAGTGGTTGATAATCAAGTGATTATAAATAGGGTACCAAAGTATGATACTTAGGGGGGCTAAGTATGATACTCAGGTACCCTAAGTATGATACTTAGGTACCCTCAGTCCCACACCGAGGGGGACTCGAATAAGAAAATAATTTACATATTATATTTACCAACTTTAAAGCATTAATATTATGGCATTTTTTAAGAAAGTAAAGAAAAAGCTAACAGGACTATGGTATCCAGAAGCAATAACCGTAGGGAAACCCGTAACAACCGATCAGGTGGCGGACCGCTTGGCATTGATTTCGACGGTGAGTCGTGGTGACACGTACGCTGTGCTGAAAGATTTAGGCGGCGTAATGGCATCTTTTATGGCAGAAGGTCGCACAGTGAAACTGGAGGGTGTGGGTACGTTCTACTACACGATCAACGCCGACAAAGGTATCGCGAAGCCTGAAGAGGTGACAGCAAAGCAAATTAAGAATGTCCGTGTCCGTTTCATTCCCGAGACTTCGCGCACACAGAACAACAAGGTTGCTACTCGCTCGCTGGTTTCTGATTCTATTCACTGGGAGGAGTGGAAAGAGGAGAAAAAGAGCCCTGCCCCCAAGCCGAAAGAAAAGGAGAATAAAGAAGAGGGTGGACCAGTGGCAGGATAACAACAACAACTGGCCTCTCCCCCGACCCCTCCCCCATAGGGAGGGGAGTGAAATGCGCAGTTTGCTAGAGGAGGATGGAAGCTAGATGGTGTTAGTTGGTGATGAAAGAGAGGGGAGCTGGTAGCGGGAGCTATATGCAAGTAGAGGGTGTATCAAAATGCAAATTAATAACTTGACAACTTTCAATCTATAAGTAGGATTCTTTTAAAGGCAAAGAAAAGACCATTTCTTTACTCAAAATCGAGTATAGAAATGGTCATTTTTTATTGGATTGTTTCAAACTGTAAGATCATCAAAATGATATTTGCATTTTGAAACACCCTCTGTTTGTATGGTGGGTTAAATCTTTACTTCGTAATCGAGAGTAGCTGTCCTTCTGATACTCGTGTCAATCTGCCTATGCGGTTCTGACGGCACAACTGTTCGATACTGATGCCATGTTGTTTGGCTATCGTTTCTAAGGTTTCACCATTAGCAACCTTGTGATAGAAAATCTTTCCATTATCAGCACTTGCCTCATTACGTGGAGTATGACTTGAAAAATCAGTGTTGTAGTTTCTTTCCTGACGTGAACTATGACTTTGGTTGCCTTTGCCCTGAATGTTCTCACGAGAGTAACCAAGGCTTGAAGAAGTACCACGAGCAGCTGTTGCACGCTCAGACTCTTGCGCGACAGTGTTGCGATGGAATACATAGTAGTCGCCAGTAACATCTTGGTTAGCAAAGTCGAAGAAGAGTGCTGGATTCAAAGCTACACCTGCCAAACGAGTTTCGAAGTGAAGGTGAGAACCTGTAGAACGACCAGTATTACCACCTAATCCGATAGGCTGACCAGCACGAACAGTCTGGTTTGGACTTACTATTTGCTTTGAAAGGTGACCATAAATGGTCTCAAGACCGTTATTATGACGGATAACAATATACTTACCATATCCGTTTCCATCGTATTTTACTACACGAACCTTACCAGAGAAGGCTGCACGAATAGTATCGCCAATATACACTTTGATGTCCAATCCTTGGTGACGACGACCCCAACGGCGTCCGAAGTTACTTGTAATCACACGGCTTGGTGTTGGCATATGGAAGCCACGAAGATCAATCTTGTATACATCCGGAAGGTTACCTCCACGGTGTGCATAATTGTTATTCCAATCATTATAGAGTTCAGATGAAGGCTCTTCGATATCCTCAGCTTCGCGAAGACGATTAATAACCATTGTGTCTAATGCTTTAGCACGACGGTCGATTGGTGCTTGACGGGCAAGCAGGTCCTGAGCATTTGCTGAATGGGCTGTCAAGGTTAAGAGAGATGTTAGTGCAAAAGTTCTAACTATTTTCTTAAAAGTCATAATCAAGTTATTTTATTTCTAAACTCGGATGCCTTACGGCACGGGACAGATTTTCATATCCCTTTCTAACGGTTAAATCGTTGATGAACTTCTGAAAGTACGTAAATTTTTACCGAAAGACTTCGCAAAGATAACGAAAAAATCTCGAATAAATTACACCTTCGTTATTTTTTTAGCCTGTTTAACAAAGGAATAATACGTATTTTCGCCTCCACATGATTTATGTCAAGTCGCTAAAACAGGGCGTTTGAGGCTAATTTTGTGGTGTTGTTTTCTATGAAATAGCAGCCCAGTTTATATTAGTCTTTCTTAACGCTTTAAGTCTCTCCCAGAGCATGTTATATTCTATTTTTTGACATGTTGGATCGTCGTCGATAATCTTTTGTGCCTCTTCTCGTGCCATTTGAACAATCTGTCCATCACGTGCTATATCGGCAATTTTAAGATCGAAGGCTATACCACTTTGCTGTGTACCTTCCAGATCACCAGGTCCACGCAACTTAAGGTCGGCTTCTGCAATTTCAAAACCATCATTTGTATCGCACATAATATCAATACGTTTTCTGGTTTCCTTGGTTAGTTTGTGGTTAGTAACAAGGATACAATAACTCTGTTCAGCACCACGACCAACACGACCACGCAGCTGATGGAGTTGAGAAAGCCCAAAACGCTGGGCATCGAGAATAACCATTACGCTGGCATTTGGTACGTTGACCCCTACCTCTATCACTGTTGTGGCAACGAATATCTGTGTTTGTCCACTGACAAACTTCTGCATCTCGGCTTCTTTCTCCTTATCCTTCATCTTTCCATGAATCTTACTTAGCTGGAATTCAGGAAAGATATCTTGCATAGCCTCAAAGCCATCCTCAAGGTTTTTGAGGTCCATACGCTCGCTTTCCTTGATGAGTGGATAGACGATATACACTTGGCGCCCTAAGTTGATCTGCTGTCTTATACCACTATAAAGGCTCGCCATCTGGTCATCATACTTATGAATCGTCTGTATTGGCTTACGTCCTGGTGGCAACTCGTCGATGATAGAGACATCAAGGTCGCCATAGATGGTCATCGCAAGCGTACGTGGTATAGGCGTAGCTGTCATCACCAATACGTGTGGGGGATTCTCACTCTTACTCCATAGCTTAGCGCGTTGCTCCACACCGAAGCGGTGTTGCTCGTCGACAACAGCCATACCGAGGTGCTGGAACTGCACTTTATCCTCTATAATGGCGTGCGTTCCTACAACAATATTAATAGAACCGTCGATGAGTCCATCTAATACTTCTTGTCGTTTCTTGCCCTTCACGATACCCGTCAACAGTTCTACACGCAAGTTCATTCCCTTGAGAAATTCCTTAATCGTCTGGAGATGTTGTTCTGCAAGTATCTCCGTAGGTGCCATCATACAAGCCTGATAGCCGTTGTCGATAGCAATAAGCATAGACATCAGCGCTACAAGGGTCTTTCCTGAGCCTACATCGCCCTGTAACAAACGGTTCATCTGTCGTCCGCTTGCCATGTCTGCACGTATCTCATGCATCACTCTTTTCTGCGCTCCAGTAAGTTCAAAAGGCAGGTTATGGGAGTAGAACCAATTAAACTGTGCTCCAATCCTATTGAATATATAGCCTCGGTATTTGCGACGATGGTCGCTGGCATAGCGAAGAATGTTAAGTTGTACGTAGAAGAGTTCTTCAAACTTCAGACGTACACGGGCGCGCTGAGTGTCATCAACCGACTTTGGATAATGAATCTTGCGCATAGCAGCATCCCGTGAGATGAGATGCAAATGGGTTGTAATGAAGGGTGGGAGTGTCTCTTCTAAAGGTTCAGTAAGCTTACTAATCAACATCTTTGTCAGTTTCTCCACAGCACGTGAAGTGATACCAGCCTTCTTCATCTTCTCTGTTGTGACATAGAAGGGTTGCATACCCATGTCATTGAGCTGCAACTGAGAAGCATCATCAATGTCAGGATGCGTAAACTGAAACCTACCATTAAAGAAGGTAGGCTTGCCAAAGATAATATATTCCTTGTTTACTTGATAGTTCTGATAGATATACTTCGTACCATTAAACCATACGATATCACAGATACCATGTCCATCGGTGAAGTGTGCAACGATACGTTTCTTACGTTTTCCCATCTCAGTTTCCTCAAAACTGAGGATTCTTCCTTTGATTTGCACAAACGGCATATCTTGTGAAAGCTCTGAAATAAGATATAACTTTGTACGGTCAACATATTTGTAAGGGAAGTATTCCAGTAGGTCACGATAAGTATGGATTCCAAGTTCTTTGCCCAGAATCTCCTTACGATGTGGCCCCACACCTGGTAAATACATTATGTCTTGCGATAGTATATCCATTAGTTTAACTCATAATACATAACTCCATACTCGTAATTGGGTTTACTTCCTTAACCCACCATTATTCGAAAGGCGTTCTCATCTCTACGTTAGAATTATGATTATTGATTGTTATTGACCTTTACTACTCTATAAACACTTAACTGATAAGCCCTTAATTCGGCTATTCATCAACTCTCACAACCCTCTTTAAGGATACTATCATGTGTAAATAAAGCCATTATTTAGTATTCTTTCTCACGTTGAAGTCCACTTACTCTGAATTATTTTCATGAAAATAATTATTTATTATCATGAAGAAAAATATTTATTTTCGTGAAGAAAAATATTTATTATCATGAAAATAATTCGGTAAAAGTACGCTTCTTTTAGAAAGAACGAGGATAAACAGCAGGGTAGACATACCTTATAACCTACTTGAACACCATATTTTGACGCTCTGTATTAATAAACGTAGGGACGCACAGCACATGCGTCCGAAACGAAATGTTCATGGTTGACGCACGAGCTATGCGCCCCTACAGATTGTCAATGATAATTCTATGATATAACTACAGCTACCCTACTCTTCTAAGAGAATTTTAGTTTACTCCAAATAGGTATAACCGTAGAGTCCGCTGCGGTAGTTACTGAGGAACTCTTTACCCTCCTCAAGTGAAATCTTACCCTGCTTTACGCTCTTTGTCACCCATATTTCGAGTTGACGAACAAGCTTCTTTGGATTGTACTGAACATACTCCAATACCTCTTCTACCGTCTCACCATCAAAGATCTGATTGATATGATAGCTGCCATCCTTTACTGAAACATGTACGGCATTGGTATCACCAAAGAGGTTGTGCATATCACCTAAAATCTCTTGATAAGCTCCAACGAGGAAGACTCCGAGGTAATAAGGCTCATTCTTCTTCAATGCGTGGATAGGAAGAACGTGACTACTGCGCCCCATTGCAACGAAGTTTGAAATCTTACCGTCGCTATCACAGGTGATATCCTGCAATGTAGCGTTACGTGATGGACGCTCATTGAGTCGTTGGATTGGCATTACAGGGAAGAGTTGATCAATCGCCCAACTGTCTGGAAGAGACTGGAAGAGAGAGAAGTTACAGAAATATTTATCTGCAAGAAGCTTATCCATATTGCGCAACTCATCAGGCACATGCTTCATATTCTTTGCCAAATTGTTGATTTCATGACATACACTCCAATACATTGCCTCAATTTCAGCACGTGTCTTTAGGTCTACTAAGCCATGAGAGAACAACTCTAACGCCTCCTCACGAATCTGTTCAGCATCGTGCCAGTCCTCTAACATGTTACGAGAATCAAGGTTGTCCCAGATATCGTAGAGGTCTTTTACCAACTGATGGTCGGTATCCTTTGCCTCAAAATCCTCTGACATCTCAGGCAGAGAGGCAGTTTCAAGCACATCAATCACGAGGACAGAGTGATGAGCTGAAAGACTTCTACCGCTCTCAGTAATGATGTTTGGATGTGGAATATCGTTCTTATTGGCTGCATCAACAAAGGTATAGACGCAGTCGTTGACGTACTCTTGGATGCTATAGTTGACAGAACTCTCGCTACTTGCAGAGCGAGTGCCATCGTAGTCGACACCTAAACCACCGCCACAGTCAACGAAATCAACGTTATAACCCATCTTTCTGAGGTTCACATAATACTGTGCAGCCTCGTTGAGAGCTGTCTGAATACGACGAATCTTCGTAATCTGTGAACCGATATGGAAGTGGATAAGATGCAAACAATCGTGCAATCCCTTGTTATCAAGCGTCTCTAAAGCCTGCAAGAGTTCAGAAGAAGTAAGACCAAACTTAGAAGCGTCGCCACCACTATCAGCCCACTTACCAGAACCACTTGAAGCAAGTTTGATGCGAATACCAAGGTTTGGCTTTACATTCAACTTCTTCGCAGCACGTGCAATAAGGTCGATTTCATTGAGTTTCTCCACTACAATGAAGATACGCTTACCCATCTTCTGTGCTAACAGAGCCAGTTCAATATAGCTCTGATCCTTATATCCGTTACAAATAATGAGCGAATCGCTCTGACACTGTACGGCAATCACAGCGTGCAACTCAGGCTTTGAGCCTGCTTCCAAGCCCAAGTTGAACTTACGTCCATGGGAGATAATCTCCTCAACTACCGGCTGCATCTGGTTTACCTTAATAGGATAGATGATGAAGTTCTCTGCTTTGAAGTCATATTCCTTCCTTGCTTTCTCAAAGCAAGAGGATGTTTTCTCGATACGGTTATCGAGAATATCCGGGAAACGGAGCAACACTGGAGGTGTCACATCACGCAGGGCGAGTTCGTCCATAACGTCACGTAAGTCAACTTGTGTATTGTCCTTACAAGGTGTTACATACACATCACCCGATTCGTTAATACCAAAGTAAGATGTACCCCACCCTGAGATGTTGTACAACTCTTGAGAATCTTCAATCGTCCACTTTTTCATTTCTATTCTTCTGTCCCTATATATAATCTTGAATTAATCAATTATTTGCTTTGAGCATTTGGTTTCTAACTATCTATTAATAGCTATTTTATTTCTGTATGTTAGTCTTATTCAACTTTAACAGCTCGCAAAGTTGATTAACCGAAATCTGTATCTTGTCGTAACTATCCATAAGACTCACGTCAAGAACGTGCTTTGCCTTTGTGTAAAAAGATTCGCGA
Organism: Prevotella melaninogenica; assembly: GCF_018127925.1. Lineage (NCBI taxonomy): Bacteria > Pseudomonadati > Bacteroidota > Bacteroidia > Bacteroidales > Prevotellaceae > Prevotella > Prevotella melaninogenica. The sequence goes on from NZ_CP072348.1 coordinate 1,342,163, forward strand.
TGCTTCAATTGTTCGCGAATAAACAGGTTTACTTCATCAGCTGTCTTATTGAGTAAGAGGGGTCGTACCGACTTCCCCATCAGCAGATGCTTGTACAGAACATCAGTCTCTGCTTTCAAATAAACCGTCTCAGCCTGTCCATTCATATACTCCATATTATCAAAGAAACATGGAGTTCCACCCCCACAAGAGATAATGACATTCTCAAATTCAGCCACTTCGTGAAGCATTGACTGCTCTATCATACGGAAGCCTTCCTCTCCCCTTTCATCGAAGATTTGCTTCACCGTCTTACGCATTCGGCTCTCTATGTACCAATCTAAGTCGTAGAACGGAATGTTCAACTCCTTTGACAAGGCTCTGCCTACGGTTGTCTTGCCCGCACCCATATAACCAATGAGAATAATGCGAAGCGGTTTATATTCTTCTGTATGCTCTGTCATACTCACGATATATTTATCATCCACCCAATAGTCTGTTATCATCAGACTACGTGGTGGATGTCTTCCTTTCCCTTATAGGTGAGTCTATATTCACTTACTTCTTACGCTTTGGTTCCGGAGCATTCTTTACAATGTCCATACACTGCTCATAAGTAAGCTCAGCAGCCTTATCATGAAGGTTTTTTGGCATACGGTAATTCTTACCATCATAAGCGATATAAGGACCATAACGACCATTCATCACCTCCATCTTAGCATCTTCCTCGAAGGTCTTTAAGTGACGCTGTGCATCCTGCAGACGCTTCTTTTGAATAAGATTGATAGCCGCATCAAGACTGATCGTGAGTGGATCTTCCTCCTTTGGCAGTGATGTGTACTTCTTATCATGAAGCACATAAGGACCAAATCGACCTGCGCCAATTACGACATCTGTACCCTCAAACTGTCCAAGGTTACGTGGTAACTTAAACAATTCCAAAGCCTCATCAAGGGTAATGGCTTCCATACTCTTATCAGATGGGAGCTGTGAGAAGCGTGGTTTGTCCTCATCGTCAGCACTACCAATCTGTACCACAGGACCGAAACGACCAATCTTTACGAACACAGGTTTGCCTGTTGCAGGGTCAAGACCAAGTTCGCGTTCACCAGCCTTATGCTCAGAACGGGCATTCATCACCTTCTCCACCTCTGGTTCAAAGCCTTGATAGAAGGTCTTCATCTCCTTATTCCACTCTGCTTTTCCCTCTGCAATCTTATCAAACTCCTGTTCAACCTTAGCGGTGAAGTTGTAGTCCATGATGTCAGGGAAGTTATTCATAAGGAAGTCATTTACTACGATACCGATGTCGGTTGGGATAAGTTTACCCTTATCAGCACCTGCCATCTCCTTCTTTGTCTTAGAGCTAATCTTCAAACCAAGCAATGAGTCAACTGCATACTTACGTTCTTCACCCTTGCGATCTCCCTTCTGCACGTATTCACGCTGCTGAATCGTTGAGATTGTTGGGGCGTAAGTTGAAGGGCGACCAATACCGAGTTCTTCGAGTTTACGCACAAGACTTGCTTCCGTATAGCGGTTTGGCCCCTGTGAATAACGCTCTGTTGACACGATTTCACGACGTTCCAACTCTTCGCCTTCATGCATTACTGGGAGTGCATGTGAGAACTCCTCACTGTTTTCGTCATCGTCAGTTGACTCGTGATATACCTTCAAGAAACCTTCGAAAGCCACTACCTCACCATTCGCAATAAACTGTAAATCGCTGGTATTCTTGGCTTCTTCTGACTCAAGTGATATATTCACTGTGGTCTTTTCTATCTTAGCATCCGCCATCTGTGATGCAATCGTACGTTTCCAAATAAGGTCATACAGACGCTTTTCCTGGCTTGTTCCTTCGATAGAAACATTATCGATATAAGTTGGACGGATAGCCTCGTGCGCTTCTTGAGCACCCTTACTATGCGTCTGATACTTTCTTACTTTACCATAATCTTCGCCATAGAGTCGCTCTATCTCTGTCTTACAACCCTCAACCGCCAATGCTGAAAGATTCACACTATCAGTACGCATGTAAGTAATACGACCTGCCTCGTATAATCTTTGGGCAACCATCATCGTCTGACTTACCGTAAATCCGAGTTTTCTTGCAGCTTCCTGCTGGAGGGTTGAGGTGGTAAATGGAGGAGCTGGCGTACGCTTCAAAGGCTTCTTAGCAATCGATGAAACCTTGAATTTTGAAGTCTTACACAGTTCAAGGAACGCTAATGCTTCCTCATGTGTCTTAAAACGCTTGCTCAACTCTGCCTTCACTTCATTCTTTGAACCGTCCTCACTGGTCACAGCAAAGACTGCATTCAAGCGGTAGTAAGGCTCTGAATTGAAGTTTTGTATCTCACGTTCACGCTCAACAATCAATCTAACGGCTACGCTCTGCACACGTCCTGCACTCAAAGCAGGCTTTACTTTGCGCCACAACACTGGTGAAAGACGGAAGCCAACCAAGCGGTCGAGTACACGACGAGCCTGCTGTGCGTTCACAAGATTCATATCCAAACGACGTGGTGACTCGATAGCTTTCAATATAGCTGGCTTGGTAATCTCATGGAAAACAATACGATTCGTTTTATCCTCATCCAATCCCAAAACCTCGCAAAGGTGCCAGCTGATAGCCTCTCCCTCACGGTCCTCATCGGAAGCTAACCAAACCTTATCGGCAGCTTTTGCACTCTTCTTCAGTTCACTGACTACTTTCTTCTTCTCATCAGGGATTTCGTAGTCAGGATTTAACGTGTCAAGGTCAATGCTAAGTTCCTTTTTCTTCAAGTCACGGATATGTCCATAAGATGACATCACCTTATAATCCTTACCGAGAAACTTCTCTATGGTCTTAGCCTTTGCCGGGCTCTCTACTATTACCAAGTTTTCTTGCATAATCAATCTTGTACATTTTTTCAAGGACGCAAAAGTACTTAAACTTTTTGCTTACACCTTATATAATAGGCAAAATTTCTACTTTTTTAAGTTTTTCGACTCCATTTGCAGGAAATCATATAGTGCCTGACGGATAGAACGGAGCCCAAACTGCTCTGTGTGAACCTCTGACAAAGGGAGCCACATTGCCTCTTCTACATCGTCAGCAGCCTTTAATACAGTCTCATCCTCCACCTTACAAACAAAAAAGGCGTCAAGTGTAGGAACATCAAAATCGCTGTAACGATACTTATTCGGAAGTGAACAGAAGTAACGTTTTTCCTTGACAGTCAGGTTGGTTTCCTCTTTCACCTCACGTATCAGTGCCTCGCCTATCGTCTCTCCAATATCACAAAAACCTCCAGGAAGGTCCAATGTTCCACGTCCGGGCTCAAATTTCCTACGTGTAACAAGCAGTTCTCCTTGCTCATTCAGAATAAATGCTGCTACTGCAGAACTTGGATTTAAGAAATACTCAAAGCCACAGCTCTCGCAGCGTTTGCTTTTTTCATTCTGTTCAACAAAGTGTTTACTTCCACATACGGGGCAATACCGAAATTTATCTAATACGTGCATCTTGAGATTGTATATTGTTCTTGAACATTGATGTAACCATTTAAAAAGCTAACTAAAAGGCAGTTGTTAACGGTCATACGAAATTATTAAAATTCGTTTATACTCTATACCTTTTATTATTTCTGCTTGCAAATATACTAAAAACTCTAAACATCTACTATTGAAATCGTATCTTTTTGTTAACTTTGCAACTACATGTTCAAAATCACACGATTTATTCCTCTTCTTATTACAGTAACGTGTTGTTTTCTGTAAATCAATTATCTACCCAAATATCGTAGAAAAAGAGAGGGGATAAACGAACAAAACAAATAAACTGAGAATAGAATGAATTTAAAAAAACTTTTCCTCGTAATGGGGTTGGCCACTGCCACTATGACAATGTCGGCTCAAAGTGTCTTCGACGTTAAACTTTATAATGGACGTCCACCTTACGATAACGGTGATCCAAACGACTCTGCCAAGGTTCGCGTATTCCTTCCTATGGAGAAACAAGCTACTGGCCGTGCCGTAGTTATCTGTCCAGGTGGTGCATACGAGACGCTTTCTATGGAGAAAGAGGGCTACGACTGGGGCGAATTCTTCCAGAATCAAGGTATTGCAGCAATCGTTTTGAAGTATCGCATGCCACATGGTCAGCCAGAAGTTCCTGTGTCTGACGCTGAACAGGCTATGAAACTTGTACGCTTGAATGCAACAAGTTGGAAGATTAACCGTAATGATGTTGGTATCATGGGATTCTCTGCTGGTGGCCACCTCGCTGCAACTATCGCAACAAGAAGTCAGGGTGAGGCAAAGCCTAACTTCCAAATTCTCTTCTATCCAGTTATCTCAATGATGGAAGGTTACGGACACGACAGAAGTCGTCAGAACTTCCTTGGTAAAAATCCAAGCAAGCGTGACGAGAAGAAATACAGTGCTGACATGAACGTAAGCCGTGTTACTCCACGCACTTTCATAGCACTCAGCGACGACGACGATACTGTTCCACCAGCTAATGGTGTAAACTTCTACACCGAGTTGTACCGCAATGACGTTCGTGGTTCTCTCCACGTTTATCCTGGTGGCGGCCATGGTTGGGGCAGCAAGATTGGCTTCCGCTACCATGAGGAAATGATGATGGACTTGAAGGCATGGTTGAAGAGCTTCTAAAGCTGCTCTAACCTTATCCTTCACAAAGGTAAAATCTATTTAACTCATTGGTCTCTGAACTATTTACCTACTATATAACAAAGGGATGCACAGGCTGTGCATCCTTTTTCTTTGCCATTAATTTCTCCTCTGAAGGTGATAGATACTCAATGTGCTAACGCTCCGCACATATGGTGCTAAGCCTCCGCACCATTGGTGCTAATGCTCCGCACATCAGGTGCTAAGCATTCGCACTATTGGTCTTAGCCCTCCGCACCATTGGTGCGGAGCATTCCTCCCCCCCTAATTCACGGCTAAAAAGAAGGCTTCCACAGGCTACATACACCTTAATTCCTATGACACAGCAATAAAGGCGTTTGCATTTTCTCCTCCAATAGCTACAAATCAAAAAGAGAGTCAAGTCAATCTTTCCCTAAAATCATACTAAGGAAAGAATTGACTTGACCCTCTTAACGTCTTTATATGCTAAGACTCTAAAACGGCAAGAGTCTACAGCGCATTAATACTCATCTATTTTCAGTTCTTTACGATAATCATTCAAACGCTTCATCAGCTGCTTTGTTACCTTCTCCGTACCCTTCTTTCCGTAGATATTATTCAACTCGTCAGGGTCATTCTGCAGGTCGTAAAGCTCGTAATAGCTTACATCAGCATCGTCGTTGAAGTAGTGTGTTGCATTCAAATACTTCAGACAGTTATACTCACTCGTACCCGGTATCTTCTGATACTTATTCTCCTCCACGGCACGCATACCACCTTTACCATAGAAATAGATAAGTTTGTAGCGATCATTACGTACACCATCGTGCTTACGAACAAGGTGATAAGTAGGATAATCGTAGTAGTGATAATATAAATCCTTACGCCAGTTCTTTGGCTTATTACCAGCAAGCAGCGGCTGCAGTGGCTTACCTGTCATCTCCTTTGGCTGTTGTACACCGGCATAAGCAAGGAAAGTTGGTGCAAAGTCGATGTTCTGTACCATATCAGTGTTCTCTACTCCTTCTTTGATATGACCTGGGTAGCTGATGATAAGTGGGGTGTGTAAAGACTCCTCATACATAAATCGCTTGTCAAACCATCCATGTTCGCCCATATAGAAACCTTGATCTGAGGTATAGATAACCACAGTATTCTTATCCAAATCATGTGCCTTAAGATAATCTAACAGCTGACCGACACTCTCGTCTACCGAAGCAATAACAGACATATAATCACGAATATAATTCTGATACTTCCACACTGCGAGGTCTTTTCCTGAGAGTTTCGCCTCGATGAAACGGCGGTTTCTTGGCATATAATACTTATCCCATGCCATTCTTTGTGCTGCTGTCATACGACCAAGTTCGCCCATCAAACCTGCATAAGAAGCCATACTCTCCACGTCTGATGTATCGAGAAGCTCTGGAATCTTGAAGTCTAAGATTAACTCCATATCTTTCTCAATATTCATCTTCTGTGTTTTAGCTGCCGAACCACGGTTTTCATAGTTATCCCAGAAGGTTTTTGGCAATGGGAAGTCTATCCCATCATACATTCCGATATGCTTTGGTTCAGCAAACCAGCTGCGATGTGGTGCCTTATGATGCACATACAAGCAGAAAGGCTTGTCCTTCTGTCGATGGTCAAGGAATTCTATCGCATGCTTAGTAGTCAGTGTTGTAGCATAACCCATCTCCTGTTTATACTTGCCATAGTTGCCTGTTGTGCAGAAATTTGGATTATAGTACTTTCCCTGACCATCAAGGATATAATAGTAATCGAAGCCCTTTGGGCGACACATCATGTGCCATTTACCTACGATACCTGTCTCGTAACCTGCCTTCTGCATCAGCTCTGGGACAAAAGTCTTTGTTGTATCGATACCCTCAGCCAACTGTCTTTGACCATTCTGGTGGCTGTAGAGTCCTGTCATCAAGCAAGCACGACTTGGCGTTGACAATGAGTTCTCCACGAAACAGTTGCGAAAGAGCATTCCTCGTTGTGCCAAACGATCGATGTTTGGTGTAGGAGCTAACTTCGAGATAGGACTACCATATGCACTAATTGCCTGCATAGCGTGGTCGTCACACATAATGTAAAGGATGTTAGGACGTGCCGCATCCTGCGCAAGCATCTTACCGTGGACACACGACAGTGCCGCCAACGGCAAGATTGCCTTTGTAATGTTTTGATTCATATAGAATAGTTTTTAGTTGTTTAAGCCTTATTTTCCCCTTTCCATCGGCATTGTAATCGGGAATAACGGATTGTCAACATGCTCTTGATAGATAATCTTTACCATCTGATCAACAAGCTCTGGATGTTCCTGTGCTACGTCCTTATCTTCGTGAAGGTCTGTTGCAAGGTTGTAAAGATGTGGTACACCACGGATAACAATGAGTTTCCAATCTCCCATACGAACACCTATCTGATTGGTCTCAGCAAACTCCCAATAAAGGTGTGGGTGGCGTTTTTGTGCCTTTTCATCGCTCATCAAGGTTGGGAAAATAGAGATTCCATCGAAATAATCGATAGTTTTTTTCTTATTAATATAGCGTTTGGGGAAGTTGCGTACACCTGCCACATCACAGAAAGTTGGCATCAAGTCGTAGAAAGCAAACGGCAAGTCGTTGGTCACTCCTTCCTTAACACGTCCCTTCCAGCGGGCAATAAACGGAATACGAATTCCTCCCTCGTAACACTGGCGTTTAAGTCCTCGCAACTTACCATCACGATTGAAGAAGGTTGGGTCGGCTCCACCCTCCTCATGAGGGCCGTTGTCACTGGTAAAGATGACGAGTGTGTTTTCAGCAAGTCCTTGCTCATCTAAGGTACGAAGGATCTCTCCTACATACGCATCAAGGCGAGTTATCATCGCAGCAAACTGTGCATGGGTATGCTCTACGGCATTATAACGTGAACCTTCCTGCCCTCCCCAAGTCTTATCTTCAAAGAACTTCTTTTTATAGAAAGCCACGAGTGAGTCGTTGGGTTGTGTTAGCTCTGCATGAGGAAGCGTATAAGTGAAGATACCAAAGAATGGTTTTTCCTTGTTCTGATGCTTCAACCAATTCAAAGCGTGCTGATGTATGAGGTCGGCTGAGTAGTCTTTACGTTGTGCATACTGCTCACCAAACATCGGATAATCGATATTATTCTGCATCACAACACGCTTTACCGCACTGTCTCCACGCTCTCTGCTATATTCATTGAGGAAGTTTGGGTAATAAAGATGTGCTTGGAACTGACAGATATAACCATAAAACTCATCCACCCCACGCTTATCTGGAGTTGACTTAGAGCCTTCATAACCACCAGCCCACTTACCGAACATACCCGTGCGGTAGCCATTGTCTTTCATAATTTCAGGTAGGATGACATGCTCTGGGTCGTAAGGATGCTGACCAACAACACTGAAATCGCGGTTTTTTCCATAATAGATAGGCTTACTTGGTGCCCAATATTCCTTGTTTCCTCTTACTTCCGTATGTCCAGAATGTTGTCCTGTCATAAAGCAGGCACGCGATGGAGCACTCACTGGTGCACCCGCATAGGCTTGTGTAAAACGCATACCTTCCTTTGCCATACGGTCAATATTCGGTGTAAGAATATACTGCTGACCATAGCAACCAAGGTCGCCATAGCCCATATCATCACACATAATATAAATGATGTTTGGGCGTTGCTGGTGTTTCTGCGCCATTACGTTAACTTGTCCACAAGCCAATGCAGCTATGGGCAGAAGTGTCTTTGTTAGGTTCGGATTCATAATGATGTTATACTTAGGTATTTTTATTTCTTAAAATTGGTCTTAGGTCTTATGAAACTCCATTGAGCATACAAACTTACATAAAAAAAACGAAATGACAAACACTAAGTTAGTAAATCAACTAAGACTGCTACAAACACACCCTTTAATAGCTCTTACTTTCTCTTTATTTTACTTTTAACGACAGATTAAGCCCTCAATTAAACGATTCTATAAGCCTTTGTGAACCTTGGTTAATGATGAATTATAGTAAAATTCATGCCCCTTTGCGAATTACTTTCAAAAAGAAAAATAATTATTTACTTGAAAAGAAAGAGTTATCTTCATGAAAAAAGGGTTCTTCCGTTAAACATGTAGATTGGTAATAGAATAAAATTAATCCACAGGCATGGTATGATTTGCTCTAATTAAATGATTTTATGGAGAGGGATAAACTACATGATAAATGTAATTAGGTGCAACGTCTATCTGACTTCTACAAGCAACTTATTCCCTTATTAGTTGATGTTTGTAAACTATTTTCACACAACTCAATACTAACACATGCTCTTTTGGCTTCCAAAAGACGCCCAATTGACTTGCAAAAGGTGCCCTTCAAGACCCTTACTAACGCCCTTTTGAAGTCCAATTAAGCACCTTTTGCGTTACCGTTTTATAACTAACTGATATCCTGTTGATTACGAACCTACCTTTTTCATATGCTTTCAACCTTATTTATGGGTGTTTTATCGCAAATTATGTAATGATTTTTCAAAACACTATCATTGAGTTTTCGAGTATTAAAAAGAACAAGGTTTTTAGGGCGGAGGATTATAAAAACAAAGCAATGGAAGTAACAGAGGCACCGTCGGTGCATAGAGCCACGGAACTTGTTTGCCAATTCTATTAGCAATTTATATACAAAGCGTTTACCCCAAAATAGTTATCAAGAATCACTACGCTATACCTCCGTCGCTCTTTGTGCCGTCAGCACCTCCGTGACATTGCATTACCTCCGTCCCCTCCGTGACTCAGTGTGCCCATTATATAAGACTTTTAGTTTATCAATCCATATTCGGAAGAACCTTAAGAACTCCAAGACAAGCACACAAAAAAGCCCGAATTAATCGAGAAAAGTTATCCTTCACTCAATCAATCCGGACCATGTAGTTTATCTAAATACCAATTATCCTTCACCTATTAAGATACGTACGATAAACAACTATTATCCCACACAGAAGCAATCTGACGTATTAGGGAAAGGAATAAATTACTTAATTCTATCCAATAGTTCCTTAGGGAGTTTTGGCATAGCACCATTCTGCGTGCAGACATACGCACTAACATCCACTGCTAACTTATGAGCATCTGGAAGAGGCATACCTGCAAGGATGGCTGAAGTGAAAGCACCCGTAAAGGAATCACCTGCACCTACGGTATCAGCAACCTCAACCGATGGTGTTTCTTGGAACGACTTGAGGTTTGGTGCAAAGACATACGAACCGTTGACACCACAAGTCAGCACAAGCATATCAAGATTGTACTTTCCTAAAAGCAACCAACACTTATTCTCTATATCAAGACCTGGATAACCGAAAAGACGACCGATAGTAACAAGTTCCTCATCATTAATCTTGAGGATATTGGCATGCTGGAGCGAAGTGGTGATAACCTCCTTTGTATAGAAGTTCTGACGAAGATTGATATCAAATATCTTGAGACAATCCTTTGGCGTTGTTTCGAGGAATTTCTGTATTGTCTGGCGGCTTACACTACTACGCTGTGCGAGTGAACCAAAGCATACTGCACGACAGTTCTTGGCTGCTTCTTCAATCTCAGGAGTAAACGGTATGTTATCCCATGCTACTCCCTCTTTGATGTCATAGGTAGGTATACCTTCACTGTCGAGTTCAACCTGCACCGTTCCTGTCTGATAATCCACCTCCGGCATCAAGTATTTTACGCCTTTTTTTTCGAATTCATCGAGTGTTTCCTTACCCAAGGCATCATTTCCGACAGCACTAATAGCCAACGAATCATGCCCAAACTGTCCTGTATGATAAGCAAAGTTTGCAGGTGCGCCACCGAGTTTTCTTCCCTCAGGAAGACAATCCCACAATGCCTCTCCGAGGCCAACGATTAACTGTTTCATATCTGTATTATTTATTATTCATCTTTGGAATATAAGAAAAGAGGTAGAGTACGCCCACTGCCATTACGACAACAGCACCCACCTGACCGAATCCATCGCTGGCAAATCCCATCAACAGTGGGAAGATTGTACCACCGAAAAGTCCCATAATCATCAGTCCGCTCACCTCGTTCTGCTTGTCAGGAACACTCTGTAAAGCACGTGCAAAGACCATTGAGAAAACGTTGCTGTTACCATAACCTACAAGAGCAATCGCTACAAAAAGTACGGTCTTTGACGTTCCTACAGCCATTCCACACATTGAAAGCGCCATCATCGTAACCGAAATAATAAAGAATAGCTTGTTATTCATTACACGAAGGAAGAAAGAGCCAGTCAGACATCCGATGGTACGGAAGATAAAGTAGAGAGAAGTTGCAAAGGCTGCATCGTTCAATGACATACCTAAACGCTCCATCAGAATCTTTGGCGCCGTGGTATTTGTACCAACATCAATACCAACGTGACACATAATACCCAGGAAACTAAGCAACACAATAGGTTTACCCAATAGGCTGAAACATTCTGCAAAAGAGCTCGCTTTACCTTCGATAGGTTCTTCTTCGATAGGCGTTGAGAAGAGTAACAGCGTGGCAATTGTACCAACTATCAGATAAATTGGGAAGAGAACGCGCCATCCAAGACCAAAGGCTGGAATGCTTGCCTGCGCTCCCCATATAGCAAGATAAGGTGCCATAAAGGATGCTATAGCCTTAACAAACTGTCCGAAAGTAAGTGTTGAGGCTAAATTTCCACCTTTCATCACCGTTGAAACCAGTGGATTCAACGATGTTTGCATCAATGCATTGCCTATTCCAAGCAATGAAAACGATACGAGCATTAAGCCGTATGACTCGCCGAAAACCGGCAAGAGAAGAGAGAATAAGGTAACGACAAGACTGATAAGCACTGTCTTTTTGCGTCCAATCTTATTCATCAACATACCAGTCGGTACGGAAAAGATAAGGAACCAAAAGAAAACAAGGGATGGAAAAACATTGGCTGTAGAATCCGACAGCTGCAAGTCGTTCTTTACGTAGTTGGAGGCAATACCTACCAAGTCAACGAAACCCATCGCAAAAAAACAAAGCATTACGGGCAAGAGAGCGAGTTTATTGGTTTTCGACATAATCTTTAAATTTTTAGTTTTGTATAGTTCTATTGTTCTTAATTATACTTGCAAAGTTACTTTTTTACGAAGAAAGAAGCTTTAAAATTTCGTTCATTGATATCAACAAAAATATCTATAATAAGATTATTTGTAGATAATGGACAGAAATATCATTCTTTCTTTTCTTTATTTATTAGTCCTTCAACGCATAAACCTTCACTTTGCAACCTTTAGTAAGTATTTTATCGTAAGGCTTTGATGGAAAAACGAGGTTGGTCATTGCCACTTTACCTTCAGTATCAAAAGCCTCAACGCAGCAGCGATCAATGAATATTTGCATTGATTTTATAATCCCATTGGTTGGTGCGACCGTCTTAGCCTTAAAATCACTATGGAACTCTGTAACACCACTCTCAGTACGATCCATACTAAAGGTACCATTCTTTCCATCATAAATCATAGTAACTCGTTCACCCTTGTCATTACTTAACACAATAGAAGCATTACTCTTAATATTGGTTACTTCTATGTAAGCAGCTGATTGGAGACGACCAGATGGCTTCTTCTCGAAAGCAGCAAATACTTCAGGTGATGGTTTTACACTGACATAATCTTCCCCATTGTAACGATAAAACCCTAAGTCGCGTGGTAAGCCATTGGCAGAACGGAACTGCTGGGTGGGTACTTGATTAGCATACTGCCAGTTACTCATCCATGGAAGAACGACGATTCTACCATCAGGAGCATTGCTAAACGATACGGTTGCATAGTGATCTTTTCCATAATCCATCCACTTTGTCATCTCAGGTTTTGACTCACAAGTAAATTTATGACCATCAAATGAACCAACAAAGTATTGAGTTGCGCTACCTCCAAAGGGACCTCCAGGATTAATGTTACAGATAAGTACCCACTTATCACCCATCTTTAACAAGTCAGGACACTCCCAAACACCTCCATGATTACCATATCCCTCTCCAAAAGAACTTTCATACTTCCAGTCTTTCAAGTTCTTTGAGCTATATATATTCATCTGCTGTCCTGCTGCAAGAATAAGATTCCATTGCTTCACTTCTTCATTCCAAAAGACATTAGGATCACGGAAGTCAGGTACATCACTTGTAAGAATTGGGTTGTTTACATACTTCTTAAAAGTCTCACCATTATCCGTACTATATGCAATACTTTGTGTTTGCGCAGCTCCTGCAGAAGTGTAAAAAGCAACAACAGCATCCTTTCCAAACCCTGCGGTATTTTCTTTATCAACGACACTACTACCACTGAAAATAGTTCCAAGTGCATCTGGTTGTATCACTTCTCCATGATTTTTCCAGTGTATGAGGTCTGTAGAGGTACTATGCGCCCACGTCATATTCTCCCACTGCGAACCATAAGGGTTATACTGATAGTATAAATGCCATACACCATCTTTGTAGAACATACCATTAGGATCGTTCATCCAGCCATAAATTGGAGTATGGTGATAGATAGAACGGAACTTTTCACGATTCTTGGAATCAAACACATTTGTTGCTTTTATATCTTTCCAACAAACGAAATTATTAATTAAACCGATACTACGCTTATCTCCTGAGAACTGGATATCAAGTAATACATCACCACCATATTCACTGACATCAAGTGGCACATTATAATCAGTCTTGTTAATAGCAAGTTTACAATTGAATTCTTTTACAACTTGATTATCTTTGATAACGCGAATATGTGCATAACCTTCTTCCTCCTCTACAGGAAGAAGAATATACTTATCTGCAGTTTTCACACGCTTCATAGCATGATTTGAACTTAAGAATGTTTGCGCATGCATAAATGTTGTAGTTATAAAAAGGCAAATAGCCAATAATTTAATCTTTCTATTCATTATAGGTTGATTCATTATATTTTTAGTTTCAGATAGACAAAGATAGACATTTTATTGATAAGTTAGAAAGAGTAGTCGCCCATTCAATGATATTATTTGCGATAATAGGCAATTTCTCACAGAATGAACGACTATATCTTTTATTCTATCTTTAGTGAAGAAAGGGTTTAAATTCTTAATACTGACTTACAGTGAGATTACTGATGGTGATATTACCTCCATAATTATTGATACTCCAACAGTTCTTCTGTACTTCGTAAATACGGTTAGTATAGCAACATACATCATTAATATACATTACGGCTATACTATTGTCCGTATAGATAGTGACATGATAGACATTGTCGGTTGGTCGAGCGAAGTTGTAGCCATCAATACCATTTATGAAACCACGACCCGCAGAACCTTCTTCTTCAAAGTTTATCTTACGTGTCTGTTCATTTTCAGGATTTACCACCAAAGAATAATACTTCTCAGAATCTGTGCCACGTACGAATGAAACACCAAACTTATCCCAGTTATTAGAAGTTGTTATCGTGAAGGAAATTTTATTGTGATAGCCAAGACGATTGAAAAGTAGGTAAGAATCACCAGAAAGCTTATAGCCATCAGTTACATTCTCAACACCATTATCACTCTTTGCCATAACCTTTACTTCTTGTTTTTTGCCGTATTTATCGCTAATCCCTTTTACTTCTCCTAAGGTAAGACTACCATCAGCGTGTTGTATGAGACGGTGAACAACAAGGTTGCCAGCCCACTCAGGTTCATTAGGAGCAGCACCAACAGCAGTGTTATCCTTACCTGGACGTGTTGGACACCAGCCCCAGATATAGCGATTCTGACCATCACTTGCTGTTTTACCCGCATAGAAACCACGACTATCTAAGAATCCTTCATGTGCATCAGGCCATAAACCAGCATCATTCTGTGTACAAGCCTTCAATTCACTAAGAGTCTTACCTTTGAAATACTGCACACGACGGATAGCAGCATGCTTTTCACTATAAACAAGATACCACCAGTCTCCCATTTTAAACACATCTGGACACTCATAGAATCGATCCCACATCATGGTCATGAACGTTCCAGCATGACTCCATGTCTTGAGATCATCGGATGTAAACTCTGCCAGATAACCTTTACTTCCCTTCAAAGTTGAAACAAGCATGTGCCATTTATTATCATCACCTTTGAAGACAAAGGGATCACGGAAATCATCTTTACTATATCCGTAATCATCACCTTTCAAGCGGAAAACACGATTCTTAGTCCATGTTTTGAAATCGGATGATGTTGCCATCATCACCATCTCACCATTATTAGTAGAATTTGTTTGATATCTATGACCTGTATAGAAGGTATAATATAATCCATCAGCATCATTATAAACCGTTGAACCAGTACCCAGTGCCGCATCCTGCTCATTGATACCACCACAATGAATCAGTTCTCCAAGTGATTGATAATTGGCTCCATCAGTTGTTTCAACAGCCCAAATAGGATGGTAAGTACCAGCTTGATTAGGACGAAAATCCTGTAGATACATCACCTTAAAGTTCTTTGTTTTAGGATCAAAGAAAGGCATTAAGTCTCCAACGTAACCAACAGCTGGCTTATAGAAAGTGGTTTGTGCCATTTCATCGGTGGACTTGAAATAGGTTGTTGTATTCCAATCTTTTTCCTCAATCATGGTCTTTTCGTCGCTACAGCCCACTAATGAGGCTGATAATGTTGCGACGAGAGCGAGAGAAAATATCATAGTTCTCATATCAGTTATACTTTATTTAATGATTCATTAGATAGTTGAATGCGTTCTGTGTCATTTTAGCAATGTTATTGTGGTAGTAAGCAGGAACGTCATCAATACTGTACCAATCATAACATCCTGAGCCGATACACAGAATCTTACCTTTCGTTCCTGTTGCAGGGAACTCCCATGCAACGACAGCACCATCACCACCATAAGCCAGATCATGTGCACCTGTTTCTGTACGCCACTTATTTAAGTTATCATATCCACCCCAATCAGTGCCTATATGCCATTGAGCAGTTGAATTGGTAATACGATAATTTGCATCACAAGTATAAACAGAATTAGGTTCACCACTCTTCATTATGAGATTCTGGAAAAGAGGATGACTTGTATGTCCCTGAATAAAGAAGTTCCAAGGGTTACTTACCTTCTCGGCATCAGCCTCATTCTGTCCCCAACAGTTATTTGGAACTGCATTGTTTGCTACAGCACCAATCTCAGCTGGCATGTTTGTAGCATATCGTGTGAAGAGGAAAGAACCACCATTATTATAATAGTCTCTTAGCGCAACAGCTGCATTGACAGCTTCTGGTGCATTTCTTTCAAATGCTTCTTTTCCATCAACACCTCCATCCTTATGATAATGCCACCAAATAACTTTACACTCACTAAGATCGACTGTACCATTCTTAATATCAGTAAATGAAACATATAATGAGTTCGGGATATTCTGAAGCATCCACTTACAAGCAGCTAATTCCTCTGAATTAAGCTCGTTCATCGTAGCTGGTAGACTAACAAAGACTGCAGTAGGCTTACCGATAGCTGTTACTTTTACAGTGTAGCTCGCAGAAGCTGTATTATTGGTAACTGTAAATATAACAGGATTAGAAAAATCCGTTGCAACACCATTAGATGGACAAACTGTCGCATTTGTACTCAACCCAATTGTAGGAGTTAAAGAATGGAGGTCCAGCGTATTAGGGACATAGACAGAGATTGTCTTATTTCCCTCATCAATAACGCCATTATATATTCCATTAATCTTGAAAGAAGTGATTTTTGCCTCATCTCTCAATACATTCATAGTCCAGTCAAGGAAGACATCACCATTCTTAATACTGAGCACCTGAGCTGTAAGCATATTAAGTTTATCTCCCTCTTTGATATTACTGATGGCACCAGCACTTAGCTTAAGTGTGCTAACAGTCATGTTTGTGACATCGTAAGTTTCAGGGACACGCACAGTGATTGTACGTGAAGCCTGATCTACGACACCTTTATAATTATCCAATACGATAGAATCGACTGAACATAATCCGTTTAATTGCAGATCAGAAATATTATTCTCGTCGCTGCAGCTACCTAATGCAAAGAAAGCAATAAGTGCAATGAATATTGTTGTTATATTTGTTTTCATACTTTACCACTGACCAATATTTTGTTTATAATGTCCGTTTGAAGCAGCTATTTGTGCATATGGAATAGGCAAGTACTCATTCTTATTTTTAGTGAAGTGAGCACTACTATAGATAGAACAGTCATTAGCTTCTTCTGCATAATACTTGTTGAGTATGCGTTCTGCCTCTCCCCATCTTACAAGGTCAAAGAATCTTTCAGATTCCATACCCATCTCTATACGACGCTCCATTTTAACAATATCAAGCGCCTCTACCTGACTGTAGGTTCCAGTATATGGCATAACATTCATTCTCACACCATAATCACTCTGATAATTGCTGATAGCACCTGTGCTTTGTTTAGCACGATTACGGATTTGATTGATGATATTGATTGCCTGGTTAATACGTCCATCATTTAACTGTACCAAAGCCTCAGCACGTTCAAGTAGGACATCTGCATAACGGAAGACAATACGATTCTCTGATGTACCCCACCATGCACCTTTCTTCAGATAAGGACTTTCTGGGTCTACATTCTGCTTTAAAGTTACATAATAGCCATACAATCCATTACTTCTACTCCATGTAGCAGTCTTATCCATCATGAACTTAGAGTTAAATTCATAAGGCAAACCAGGAATACCAATGGTAAGGAATAGACGTGGGTCTGCATAATCTGTTGCTTTATTATAGTCTTGATTGTTAAATGTACCTATATATGGATGGCCATTAGCATCTGTACGATACACATTAACAAGATTTTGACTTGGCTTATAAAAATCACATCCTCCATCAGTTACACCAGGAATATTCGGAACAATTAGTCCATAACTCCAGTTAAGATTACCATTCTTAGTTCCATCATTAATAGAATATTGCATTGCCCAAAGACTTTCCTTTCCATTCTCGAACTGTGGTTCTGGTCTAAAGTTATTATGGAAATCACTCTCTAACCCATAGCCGCCAGCTGTATAAATTGCAGGATCACTAAACTGAATAGCTTTCAAAAGATCGTCTTTTGATATACTTGTAACTTCATTCGTGTTCTCATTATCTTGATGATAAGCCTTATACATATATACCTTCGTAAGGAAAGCTGCAGCTGATGCTTTTGTTGGACGTCCCTTGTCTGCTTGATGAACAGGAAGTTTATTGTAGGATTCCATCAAGTCATCAATAATAACTTGCCAACCTTGATCATTCGTATATTCACGATTAGAAAGCATGTTATATTGCTCAGTCTTAAGGTTAGGGTCTACAACAAAAGGTATATTCTTATACAAACGCTTTAACAAAAAGTGTCCATATGCACGCAAGAACTTCATCTCAGCCAAACGTTCATCCTTTCGAGGGTAGACAGTACTATTGACTTGTTCAAGAAGAGCTATTGCCGTGTTGGCACGTGATATACAATTGTATAATCTTTGCCACATATCGCTAATATTCCAGTTTGTGGTCAAGACTCCTTGTTCTATTTCAAGTTGATGGAACACATCTCCATCACTTGTTCCGTTACCGCCTTTATAGGCATCATCACTGCGGACATCATAATTCCACATTGAAAACGAAGAATTGATATCTTCTGCTGAAATAAATATGGCATAAGCTGATGTTACGAGTTCATCAACATGATTAGCCTCCTTTACTTGCTCATCACTTAGTGTTGCCTGTGGAGTATGTCCATCCAAGAAGTCTGAACAACTTGTCATACTAAGGGTAGCGAGCACAAGTGCTGAATATATTACTTTTTTCATATTATATTGTCAGATGATAATTGTTAGAATGTAACGTTTATACCGAATGTGATATTGAGTGGAATTGGGTAACCATAGTTTGGATTCTCTGGATCAACACCCGTAAAACTCTTACTATGTATACTTAATAAGTTCTGCGCACTGAGGTAGAAACGTAAACGCTGCATTGCAAGACGATTAGTCATACTCTTTGGCAGATTATATCCTAACTGAATAGTACGTAGCTTTAAGTATGAACCATTCTCCACCCAATAAGTAGAAACACGCTTCTCATTATTATTATCGGAGAGTGAGAGAGCAGGAATATTACTATCAGGATTGGTAGTACTCCACGCATTTAACAAACGTTGTCCCTTGTTTAGGAAACCAATATTCAAACCAGCCCAAATATCTGTCTGCTTCTTTAAGTCAGAGATAATATCTACACCTTGTACGCCTTGCCAGAACATTGTGAAATCAAAGTTTTTGTATTCAAGATACACATTAAGTCCATATGAGAAGTCTGGTGTTGGGTCATAAATCCAGTCTTGGTCTGCTTCTGTAATAATGTTATTGCCATCCAAGTCCTTCCAACGCATACGTCCAAGGGTTGCACCATCCTGTTTTGCATGATTATCAATTTCCTCTTGACTCTTGAAGATTCCATCTGCAACATATCCAACTTGTGCACCCATAGGATGACCAATAACACTCTTCACACCATTACCACCAAAGGTTCCATTGGCAGCAACTGTTGCTGGCAAAGCTGTAATCTTATTACGATAAGTACTAAAGTTACCTGCTATGTCATAATGAAAACCACCATTGGTTGTCTTGCGATAACCCAAGTTGACTTCAACACCACGATTCTCCATAGCACCAGCATTAATCCACTGTGTGCTACCTTCTCCCATAGCTGCGATACCAGCCATCTGCACAAGGATATCCTTTGTCTTTTTATAATACCAATCAAAACTTCCATAGAGTGAAGAATTGAGCATAGAGAAGTCCAAACCAAGGTTAGTTTGATAGGTTGTCTCCCATTTGATGTCATTGTTACCGAGTTGGTCACGTTTAAATCCACTTGGCAATTGACGACCACCATTAGTTCCAGCTATATCATATGATGTACCATAACTCTGACCACCATTTTCATTTACGCCATAGTTACTAACATATATAGTGTAACGCGCAATATTAGAAATCTCTTGGTTACCTGTTGCTCCCCACGATGCTCGAAGCTTTAAATCATTCAACCATTGTGAACTCTTTAAGAACTTCTCCTGATTAACACGCCAACCCAAAGAAACTGAAGGAAATGTTGCATAACGATTGTTCTTACCAAATCGAGATGAACCATCATAACGAAGGGTAAATGAGGCTAAATACTTGTCTGCATAATTATAATTCAGTTTACCAAAATAAGATACTAACGAGTATCCACCGCCACCACCATAGGCTTGTGCAGTGCCTGTACCTGCATTAGGCCACATGTATGTAGGGTTAAGAATCAGGAAATCTTCTTTATATCCAGAGAAATAGTTGTCATCTTCACGGTTCAACTCAATACCAGCCATAGCGTCTACACGGTGTAAACCAACTTGTAGATTGTAAGTTGCAACAGCATTCCACATCCACTTTGTCCAGTGCTCCTGTTTTGCCTCAACAGCATTCTTAGAATTGGCAACATTTCCTTCTGTGATTGGATAAGTAAAAAATCTCTGCTGTTTCTGAGCATAATCCAAACCAAAAGTTGAACGGAGATTGAATCCTTTAAAAAGGTGAAGGTTAATGTAAGCGTCACCAAAAGTACGCCAATAAATATAACGATTATCGCTGTTACGATACAAACGAGCAACAGGATTCTCACGGTCAGGATAACCACCAACAGGACCTGCATAAGTTCCGTTCTCTGTGTAAACAGGAAGTGAAGGATTAAACTGAAGCACATTCTCAAGGAATCCACCAGGTGCTTGAACCTCTGACGTACGGCTTAACGTAAAGTGTTCTCCAACGGTTAAAACATCTTTTATCAACTTATATTCAGTATTCATACGAGCTGAATAGCGATCAAAATCTGATGTTTTAATGATACCTAAGTTCTTATAATAACCTAAAGAAAAATAAGAAGAATGACGATCAGAACCACTACTAACTGCTACATTATAGTTCTGAACAACACCTGTACGTGTCGTCTTATCAAACCAGTCTGTATCAGCAGCTGGTGTAGTACCTGCGCCATCAAGATATTTACGCATACTAATGTTATTCAACACTGGATTACCCTGTGCGTTGTACCCCCAGTCATAACGATAACCTAAACCGTTAGTATTGGGATCCATACCATCGTTAACATAAGCTTGCCACATTACTTGTCCGTATTGCTTCGCATTAAGTACATTCATCTTGTGAGCATACATTGATGCCGCAATAGAAGCATCAATATCTACATTTACTCTTCCTTCTTTACCCTTCTTTGTGGTAATGATGATGACACCATTAGCAGCACGGCTACCATAGATAGAAGCAGAGGAAGCATCTTTCAAAACTTGGATACTCTCAATATCACTACCGTTTAACTCATGCATACCAGCCTTTGTCGGTACACCATCAATGATATAAAGAGGGTCATTGTTGTTCAGAGTTCCAATACCACGAATACGTACTGTGGCTGATCCAGAGGGTGAACCATCTGCAGAGATATTCATACCAGGAACCCTACCTTGTAGCGCCTTCATTGGATTGTTCTCATTCTGCTTGGCTAATTCATCTACGCTTACAACCGAAACAGCTCCTGTAAGATCTGCTTTGCGTTGGGTTGTATAACCTGTAACAACGACTTCGTTTAGTTCACTCGCATTTGTTTGTAGCTGTACCTTTATTCCGACACCAGCCTTTACTTCTACACTTTTATAGCCTACATAGGAGACTACAAGTGTAGCACTTTGTGGAGCCTTAAAGGTGAAATTACCATCAATATCGGTGACAGTACCATTTGATGTACCTTTCTGTACCACCGATGCACCGATAACAGGTTCTCCCTGTTCGTCAATCACTTTACCGCTAACATCTAATGTTTGCGCCATAGCTCCAGCACAACACATCAGAAGTAACAGACTCGTGATTACTCGCAATAATTGTTTCATGACTTTTAATAGTTAGTAATACTAAATAATATTATTGGTTTTGTGGTGCAAAGATAAATAATGATGGTTTCCTTTCTTAATAATAATCGTTCTCTGAATGTAATAAATGTTACATGAAAAAGATATTAATAAAAAATGAACGATTTTTCTATTATCATAAATTAGACAAATCGTTCACTTTCTTAAGTGTTCAACACTTTACGTTACAGGAGGATTAGACACCCACCGGCATCGACATTACTTATTTTGAAAAAATTAGATAATCCCATTATCACTTCTTAGGATTCTCCCCAAACTCGTCTTTATAGCACTTTGAGAAATAACTGGGCGTAGAGAAGCCTACAGCATAAGCTACTTCTGACACCGTGCGCTCAGTAGTTTGAAGGAGATGGCGAGCACGAGTGAGACGAGCTTTACGTAATATTTCTACAGGAGAATATCCCGTAAGAGCTTTTACTTTCCGATAGAGCTGTACACGAGAAAGCCCGATTTCATCGCCAATCTGCTCTACACTTAAGTCACTATTTGCAAGGTTTCCTTGTATAATCTTTCGTAATTGCTTGAGAAAAGACTTATCGATTTCGTTCGACAAATTACCGATTTCATCGTCCTCAACACCTCTTGACCATGTTTGATTCAACTTTTTCCTACTTTCTATAAGATTATCAATACGCGAAAGAAGTAAACGAAGCGAGAATGGTTTCGAAATATAGGCATCCGCACCATGCTCATAACCCTCCACACGCTGCTCATCTAAGCTACGTGCTGTTAGTAAAATGACAGGTATATGACTGATGGCTTTGTCTGTTTTCAGCTGTTGACAAAACTCTAATCCATCCATCAAAGGCATCATAATATCCGACAACACTATATCTGGGACTATTTTCCTTGCAAGCTCCAAACCAACTTTTCCATCAGAAGCTTCACTCACATTATACTTTTCAGATAGTACTGACCTTAAATAAGTGCGAATATCAATATTATCATCAATGATTAAAACCTCTGGTTTGTCAATTTGATGAGGCTGTATAAGTTCATCTATATGACGAGCTTGATTCGGAACTTCTTGTGCGGATGATGGCTCAACCAATTGTTCTATTTTCTCTGTAGACTGATTAGTTACCTCTCCTTTCTGTCTAACAGGAATATTAATAGTAAAGGTACTTCCTTTTCCCTCTACACTTGTAGCACTTATTTCTCCGTGATGCAATTCTGTGAAAGCTTTCACAATAGCCAACCCAATACCCGTACCACGTCCTGCATTCTTTGCTTGATAGAAACGATCAAAAATATAAGGAAGCGCATCACTTGAAATACCACAACCATTATCTGCCACACTAATTATAACACGTCCACCCTCCTCTTTAGCCGTCAGAGAGATTTCTCCACTTTCAGACGTATATTTTAGGGCATTACTAAGAAGATTATAACAGATTCGCTCTATCTTATCTTGATCCGCTCTAACCATGATTGTATCAGGGGCATCCATACTAATGCCAATATGCTTCTTTTGTGCAGAGACACTGAAAAGCTTAATCCATTGTTTCATACTTTCCGCAAGATTAAAGTCGGAGAGGCGTAGTTCCATCTTACCATTCTGCACCTTACGGAAATCAAGAATCTCACTGACTAATTGTGTCAGGACAAGCACATTACGTTGTACTATCTGTAGCATACTTCGTTGTTGTGAATTAAGGTTATCATCATGGATGATATAGTTCACAGGATCAGCTATCAACGTAAGTGGTGTACGCAATTCATGACTTATATTTGTAAAAAACTGAAGTTTTGCTTTGTTGGCTTCTTCTTCTATTCTTCGCTTCATAAGGATGGTTCGATAGATATAAACCATAATACCAATCAGCAAGAGAAGGATTATACTAAAAAGCACAATATACATCTTTTGATGATTATATTGCACCAAATAAGTATCCACTTTCCCATGAAGTGCATTGAGACGAGCTGTTTGCTTATTCACCTCTTCATTTTGCATAAGTAGAACATTAGCGTTTGCCTTTGTTACCAATGCACCTTTTAGATAGTTGTCACGCTTATAAGGCTTCTTCTCAAGGATATTCAACGCAAGTTGCATAACTAAATCACCTCGAGTTGGATAGATATAAGAAGCTTCCAAATTTCCATCACGAACGTTCTCCATACCACCTCCGGGTACAGGAAGAGCATCTATTCCAACAATTTTTACTCCCTTTACATGGTGCTCCCTTATAGATTGCAAAGCACCTAAGGCCATGCGGTCATTCTGTGCAAAAACGTACTGAAAAGACTCTTTCGATTGTGCAAGCATACTATCCATTGCAGCAACACCACTTTCTTTTATCCAGTCTCCATACCCTCGAGCCACTACCTTTATATCAGGATAATTCTTCAGTGCATCCCTAAAGCCACGGTTTCGTTCGATAGCAGGAGACGATGCTTGCAATCCACAAATCTCTGCTATATTCCCTTTACCCGCTAACTGCTGCCCGATGAAATGACCTATCTCGTACCCAGCTTCATAGTTATCGGCTCCTATAAAAGCTGTATACTTCTTCGAATCAGTCTTACGATCAAAAAGGATTACGGGGATACCAGCATCATATGCCTTGTCAATGACCGATGAAATGGTATGAATCTGATTGGGTGATACAATAAGAAGATTGACTCTTTCCTTTATAAACTGGTCAATCTGTTGTTTCTGTAACCTATCATTATCATTAGCTGAAGCAAATTTCAGTATTACATTATCATGCTGATAGGTACTCATCACAAGTTCGTTGTTGAGCTTATCACGCCAAATATCTTCAGAACACTGAGATACTCCTATAACATATTTTTTTACATTGTTATCCGAACAGGCTGAAAATACCCATATAAGAAAAACGACATATAGCCATTGTTTCATCTGCATAATTATCAAGTAGATTATATATAATACAGGTTTACCGCAACAAAGTTACATTCTTTCGTCTGTATTTGCAAGTTTCGAAGTAAGTAATTCTGTATCTACTAAGCAAGCATAGACTATATTTTCAACCTTTCCTTCTTATCCGTTCTTAATAAAAACATATATCTACTGCCCTTACCTAAACCCCAAATCGATCATTAGACCAAAATATGTTTTGATTCTGACTACCGATTAGAGTTAAAATGCTATTTGTTAACGCTTCAATATTCCTAACTCGCACACCTTTATGTTTTTAAAGGAGGCTCTATTGCCGTCAGAATAGAACTTTATAGAGGTGTATGGTTCGGTTGGGAAGACAAGGTTGGTCATTGAGATACGACCGCCATCGACGAAGATTTCGATAGAACACTTGTCAACAAAGATGTTCAAGTGGTAGGTGTTGGAGTCGCAAAGGCTCAATGGTGCCCATGTACCGAGTGCAAAGTCGTTCTGATAATTAATGGAGTTCTGCTTCCGCTTCGCACCTAAAGCCTTCTGTTCCTCACGGTCGTCATAGTCGGTTTCAATCTTATGAGGTTCTGACTTCTCACCAAACTTAACCTTTCCGCTCTCCGTACGATCCATAACCAGTCGCCCTGCCTTGATA
The DNA here is from genome assembly GCF_018127925.1 of Prevotella melaninogenica. Taxonomy (NCBI): domain Bacteria; kingdom Pseudomonadati; phylum Bacteroidota; class Bacteroidia; order Bacteroidales; family Prevotellaceae; genus Prevotella; species Prevotella melaninogenica. The sequence goes on from NZ_CP072348.1 coordinate 1,367,307, forward strand.
TCAAAGTAGATATCTACCTTCTCACCCTTATCATTATAAAGTACTATTCCCGTCTTAGAAGCCTTGTTTGGCGTTACATCCATCTCTACCTCAAAGGCATTCTCCTTACTTGCAGAGACGTTCTTTGCCTCCCGCTCGTTAGCAACCAATAGGTCGGGCAGACGCTTATAGGTTCTTCTTAGGTAGGCTACCTCTGGTGCAATATTAGAAGACATATAGACTTGTCCATCTTTACCTGTGAAGAGTTTTAACTCACGTGGAAGCGTATTGGCACCACGATATTGACGGATAGGCGTAACGTTAGCATACTGCCAGTTGCTCATCCATGCTATTCCCAACACACGGTCTTTAACGCCTGATAAGGTAACTGTGGCATAATGGTCCTTACCATAGTCGAGGAACTTAGCTACAGAAGGGTCGCTATCGCAGGTAAAGTTCGTCCCATCGAAGTCACCTACAAAGTACTCCGTAGCACTACCACCAAAGAGACAGCCCGGATTAATGTTCACTATCATCACCCATTTCTTCTTATTTGGATTGCCATCAACAGGGAGTTCGAAGAAGTCGGGACATTCAAACTGATTGGGTTGTGAACCATAACCCTTACCGAAAGCACTGACGTAGGTCCAATCTTTGAAGTTAGGCGATGAATAGAAACGCATTTCTTTGTCGGCAGAAACGATCATATACCACTTCTGCAATGGCTCATACCAGAAGACCTTTGGGTCGCGGAAGTCTTTCACACCATCGAAAGGCTTCAAAACAGGGTTCTTCTCATACTTATGAAAGGTATAACCGCCATCGGTGCTATAAGCCATACATTGTGTCTGCGCATTCTCCTTGCTATCGGAGGTATAAAGGGAGATAATCGCATTCTTCCCATAACCAGCCGTACCGTCCTTATCTATTACCGTACTACCCGAGAAGATATGTCCCATAGGGTCGCGCTGAAGCGTCGGTTCAACCTCTTTCCAATGGATAAGGTCACGACTGACAGCATGTCCCCAGTGCATATTTCCCCACATGGAGCCGTAAGGGTTATATTGATAACAGAGGTGGTAGACCCCATCTTTATAGAACATTCCAACAGGGTCGTTCATCCATCCGTAAGAAGGGGTATGATGATAAGAAGGGCGATAGTAGTCGGTATTGGTCACATCCCACACGTTTGAAAGCTTCAGTTGTCCTTTTTGAAGTGCCAGTGCATCTGCCTTTAGGTTTACGATCTTGACAATAGAAGTCTTACCCTTATTGAGTTTAAATGGTACATAATAGTCGGTCTTCCCTTGTGCTAATCTTACATCCATCCACGTATCAGTCTTCTTACCATTGTCGAGTATCACCTGCGCTTCGTCTTTCCCCTCTTCAATCGGAAGGAGAAGATACTTTGGCGACTTTGCTATCTTCACAATCGTTGTGTCACCCTCACGTGTGATGTTCATTGTCTGTGCCGTAGCCGATACGGAAAGAGCTATTAAGGCTGCATAAAGGAAAAGATTTCTTTTGTACATAGTTATTTTTAGTTATGGTGTTCCCATTAGGATGCTGCGTAATGGTTGCGCCTAAGTTACAGCAACAAAGATACATCCTTTCTTTTGTATTTGCAAGTAATCAAGGCGTTATTATACGAATGAAAAGTAACGATAGATAGTCTTGAAACGTCTTTACCTCTGTCCAATCCTTAGACTAACGATTTACCTTGCCTCCTTACAAAACTGTCTGACATTACTTGTGGTAGAACAACTCACTTCTAACTTCAATTTGATTCCTCCTTGGTCTATATATAACAATGTGTTTAACCCTCCGCACCATCCGTGCTAAGCGTCCGCACCACTCGTGCGGAGCATCAACACGATATGTGCGGAGTATCAACACACCGACTAAAAACTCACATAAAAAATATGAGAGTGTATCAAAATAGACACATCCTCTCTTTTAAATTCCTAAAACTTAATCTGTCTACAAAAGTGTCAACAGTTTTTATCAAAATTGTCGACTGTTTTTCAAAAATGGTTGACCCTTTCATCAAAAAGGGTTGACCTTTCCGTCAAAAAAGGTTGACCTTTCCGTCAAAAAGAGTTAACCTTCTTGTCAACAAAGAGGATATGTCTATTTTGACACACGCCCATACTTGATTATATAAATGACTCTAATCTTTTTCTTATTAAGTTAGCGCATGAAACACACTTTCTCCACAAGCAAACAGGTACTTTCATAATAAGACCTTTAGAATATCGAGGAGCAGTAACACCAATTATACTTGTATCCTCTGTGTGCTTTACAGATGCATTACGAAGAATTTAATAAAAGAATCTTCTCATACCTGCAGAAAGATCAGGCATACCAAAACCTACTATAACCTCATGATTGTTCACCTTAGCAACATGCCCTTCTGAGAAAGGTTTGATTTTTTCTTGATTTTGACTCTTGAAGTATTCACCACCAAGGATACCACATACATAAATAGTGAAAGGAGGTGTATAGGAATTAAGACTGTAGCAATATAAAGGAGTAAAGGAACGAAAGGAAAAAGACTAATGTCTTTACTCCATTTCACTCCTTTAACTCCACAAAAACTTTACTCTGGATAGAACTTCACGCAAACTGGGTGACTAAGGACAATATCCTGATGAGTATTCTTAAGCAAGCCCGTATCCTTATCACGTGAGTAAACCTGTATTGAGTTATCATCACGACAAGCAACGAGGAGGAAGTTGCCATTTGGTGTGATAGCAAAGTTACGTGGATGTTTACCAGTAAGCTGCGCACCCACACGAGTCAAGGTACCCTTATTGCCTACACGGAAGATAGTGATACCATCACCCTTCAGACGTGTGCTTGCATAAACAAACATTCCATCAGGACTGACATGGATATCAGCACCACCACGTGCGTTAGCATTATCAGCAGCGATAGACTGAAGTTCCTTTAACTTACCGTCACTATAACTATAAACAATCACCTTACCAGACAACTCATTCATAAGATAAGCATATCTACCATTAGGAGAGAAAACAAGATGACGTGGACCAGAGCCTGGTTTTACATGAGCAGCAATATCATGATCCTCTAACTTCTTATCACGCTTGTTATAAGAGAAACAAAGAATACGGTCGCCACTGAAGTCGGTTGTAAGGATATAACCATCGGGTGCAAAGATAGCACAATGTGCATGAGGTGTGTTCTGACGTGAACGGTTAGGACCACCCTTCACACTACCTAACTGCAACAAAGACTTATCGAGTGTTCCATTCTTAAGAATTGGGAAGACAGAGATAGTACCCCCAGAGTAATTAGCAGTAAGTGCAATCTTGCCATCTGTAGACACATAACAAGGATCGCCACCATGCGTTAGCTGTGAGTTTTTAAAAGCGAAAGTACCGTTTACAGGGTCGTAACCAATACTATTAAGAACAGCTGTCGCATTATTCTTCTCGCTAACAGCATAGATATTACGACCATCCTTGCTGAAAGTAAAATAAGAAGGATTGTCAACCTTTAACGAAGTGATACCCGATGCCTTACCAGTAGACTGGTCGAAAGAGAAAGAATATAACCCCTGACTACCAGCATCAGTATAGGTTCCGACAACCATCTTGATATTACTGTCGGCAAAACCGAACAGAGGACTAACTGCCAAAGCCATACCGAATAAAATAGATTTAAAATTCATCTTTGTTTAATCTGTTATATTTGTCTATGTTTTATGTTTCACCTATTTATAATATAATAAGCCACGGACTTATTCCCTTCTTTTCAGACATAAGAAGTAGCTTTATAGCGCTGCAAAAATAAATAAAACTATGATAAACCTCTATCTTTTTTACCATTTTTGACTTCCCCGCTTTGTTTTTAAGTTTTTAAAAACATTCGCAGAGAGATAAGACCAATATTTTGACTGTTTAGTACAGGCAGAAGTTCAAACATTTAGAACGACAAATATTATAAGGTAAGATGCAAGAACAACATTAAACAAAACCTTGGAGAAACACAATAACAGGCTCAAGCGAGCAAGTTTTTTAGTTAAATAATCATAAACTACATATAATCCTACTATCCAAAACAATTATATAAGATTGAAAATAAGTACCTTTGCAGTCCGATTATTAAGGGGGATTTTCTTAGAACCCCATACGATACGTGTTAATAGTGTTGTCTTTGGCCGGGCAGCATGGTTAGGAAAAGCACAGTCGTAGAAATAGAAAACGTTTTTTAGTAGTAAAATTATTAATTTTTTAGAATGGACACTTTAAGTTACAAGACTATTTCCGTAAATAAGGAAACAGCTAAAAAAGAGTGGGTCGTTATTGACGCGAGCGATCAGGTTGTAGGTCGTCTTTGCTCTAAAGTAGCTAAGCTTCTTCGCGGAAAGTACAAGCCAACTTTCACCCCACACGTAGATTGTGGTGACAACGTAATCATTATCAATGCAGCTAAGGTTGTATTCTCTGGTAAGAAGGAGACTGATAAGGTTTACACACGTTATACTGGTTACCCTGGTGGTCAGCGTTTCAACACACCTGCACAGCTTCGTACTCGTAAGAACGGTATTGACAAGATGATTCGTCATGCTGTTAAGGGTATGTTACCAAAGGGTCCTTTAGGTCGTCATCTGTTGGATAACCTCTATGTTATCGAAGGTACAGAGCTCAACGGTCTCGAGGCACAGAAGCCAAAGGCAATTGATATTAACCAGTATAAATAATAAGGAGAAAGATGGAAGTAATTAATGCAATTGGTCGCCGTAAGAGCGCTGTAGCGCGTGTTTACCTCTCAGAGGGCACCGGTAAGATCACAATCAACAAGAAAGATTTAACTGAATTCTTCCCATCAGCTATCCTGCAGTACGTGGTTAAGCAGCCACTGCAGTTGCTCGGTGTAGAAGGTCAGTATGACATTAAGGCCAACCTCGATGGTGGTGGCTTTACTGGTCAGAGCCAGGCACTGCGTCTTGCTATCGCTCGTGCATTGGTTAAGGTTAACGCTGAAGATAAGAAAGCACTTAAGGACCAGGGATTCCTGACACGCGACAGCCGTACTGTTGAGCGTAAGAAGCCAGGTCAGCCAAAGGCTCGTGCTCACTTCCAGTTCAGTAAGCGTTAATATTTTCCTTTGGAACATTGAACATTGAACTTGGAACATTGAACTTTATGATATGTTTTGTTCGGTAAAAGAATAAAACAAAGCAAAAAGGTAAAAGTTCAAACCTCAAAGTTCAAAGATAAAAGTTCAAAGTTCAAAGGAGATGGTTTAGTATCTAAACTGACGCGATTCCTTATCGGGGGACTACCCGTCAGTTGATTCTAACAAAGCGTGGTGAAGCTCATTCGCCAAGAAAGAATTTAAAAGAAAGTAAACAAGTAAAAACAAACAAAATGTCAAGAACAAATTTTGACCAGTTATTGGAGGCAGGATGTCACTTTGGCCACCTCCGTCGCAAGTGGAACCCAGCTATGGCTCCTTACATCTTCATGGAGCGCAATGGTATCCACATCATCGATCTTCACAAGACTGTAGCTAAGATTGACGAGGCTGCAGAAGCACTCAAGGGTATTGCCAAGAGTGGTAAGAAGATTCTGTTCGTCGCTACTAAAAAACAAGCTAAGGAAGTTGTAGCTGAGAAGGCTGCAGCTGTTAACATGCCATACGTAAACGAGCGTTGGGCTGGCGGTATGCTGACCAACTTCCCAACTATCCGTAAGGCTGTGAAGAAAATGACGAACATCGACAAGTTGATGAACGACGGAACATTCTCTAACCTCTCTAAGCGTGAGCTTTTGCAGATTTCACGTCAGCGCGCTAAGCTCGAGAAGAACCTCGGTTCTATCTCTGACTTGACTCGTTTGCCATCTGCACTCTTCGTTGTAGACGTAATGAAGGAGCACATCGCTGTTAAGGAGGCTAACCGTCTCGGTATTCCTGTATTCGGTATCGTTGATACCAACTCTGATCCAAAGAACATCGACTATATCATTCCTGCTAATGATGATGCTAAGGATTCAGTAGAGGCAATCCTCGCTGCTTGCTGCGGTGCTATCGCAGAGGGTCTTGAGGAGCGTAAGGCTGAGAAGGCTGACGAGAAGGCTGCTGCAGAGCAGGCTGAAGAGGCTGCTGAGGCAAAGCCAAAGCGTGCTGCTCGTAAGACAGAAGAGGCTCCAAAGGCAGAGAACGAGGCACCAGTTGCTGAGTAATTAAAAGAAACATAGTGGGCGCTGGTGAGTGCTAATGAGCTTCTATATTATTTATAATACTTGAAGTTTATTATCCCTCATCAACGCCCACAATATTTAATAATATTAGAAAGGAAAACAAAAAAATGGCTGTATCTATTGAAGATATCAAGAAGCTCCGCGCTATGACTGGCGCAGGTCTGGCTGACGTAAAGAAGGCACTCACAGAGGCTGAAGGCGATTATGAAAAGGCAAAGGAATTGATTCGTGAGCGTGGTTTGGCTATCGCTGCTAAGCGTTCTGACCGTGAGACATCAAACGGTTGTGTACTCGTTAAGCAGGTAGACGGCTTTGCTGCTATGGTTGCTATCAAGTGTGAGACAGACTTCGTTGCTAACGGTCAGGACTTCATCGCCCTCGTTCAGGAGATTCTGGACGCTGCTGTTGCTAACAAGTGTAAGAGTCTTGATGAAATTAAGGCACTTAAGCTCGCTAATGGCGAGGATGCTGCTACTGCTGTTCAGCACCGTTCAGGTGTTACTGGTGAGAAGATGGAGCTCGACGGCTACAACTTCCTTGAGGGTGAGAACATCTCTGTTTATGACCACATGAACAAGCACACTCTCGCAACTATCGTTCAGCTCAATGAGAACAATGAGGATGCTGGTCACAAGGTAGCTATGCAGGTTGCAGCTATGAAGCCTGTAGCTCTTGACGAGGCATCTATTCCACAGTCTGTTAAGGACGAGGAGTCCAAGGTTGCTGTTGAGAAGACTAAGGAAGAGCAGATTGAGAAGGCTGTTGTTGCTGCTATCAAGAAGGCAGGTATCAACGCTAACCTCGTTGACAGTGAAGACCATATCGAGTCTAACATCAAGAAGGGTTGGTTGACACGTGAGGAGGCTGACAAGGCTATCGAGATTCGCAACACTGTTGCTGCTGAGAAGGCTGCAAACCTCAACGAGGATATGATTCAGAACATCGCTAAGGGTCGTCTGAACAAGTTCTTCAAGGAGAACTGTCTCGTTGATCAAGAGTTCCAGTTTGGTGATGGTGACAAGCAGAGCGTTAACGAGTGGCTTAAGGCTCAGAGCAAGGATCTTAAGATTGTTGCTTACAAGCGCTTCACTCTCTCTGCAGAGTAATCACAGAGCTTCATTAGAAGAAAGATATGGGAGTTGCAGGATAGCCATTAGGCTCCTGCAACTCTCTTTTATTAGAAGTTTGGGCTTATTAGGCTAATGGGACTAATAAGGCTAATAATTTCCTAAAACTACCAACAATGAAAATCTTTGCAGTCGGCATGAATTATGCCGAACATAATAAATCGCTAAACGAAACGTTATCTAAAAAGGAAGGACCAATAATCTTCACTAAGGCAGATTCTGCCCTACTGAAAGATAAAAAGCCTTTCTTCATTCCCGATGATTTGGGAACGATTGAATATGAAACGGAACTCGTGGTACGCATCTGCCGATTGGGAAAGACGATCTCTGAGCGTTTCGCCCATAGATACTACGATGCTGTGACAGTTGGTATTGACTTCACAGCGCGCGAATTACAACAAAAGCTAAGAGCACAAGGACTACCATGGGACCTCTGTAAAGGATTTGATGGTTCGGCAGCTTTAGGCGAATGGGTATCAAAGGATAAATTCCTTGATATACAACGACTCCGCTTCCACCTTGATATCAACGGACAGACGGTTCAGGAAGGATGTACAACTGATATGCTATACAAAGTAGATGAAATCATCAGTTACATTAGTCGCTACTTCACCCTCAAGACTGGCGACATCATCTATACAGGCTGTCCATCAGGTTGTGGACCTGTACATATCAATGACCATCTGGAAGGATTCATTGAAGAGAGAAAGGTTCTCGACTTTAATTGCAAATAAGCTAAGGAGAGTAAACGAAAGATTTCTAAACGTTTATGACATAGATATCTATACTCTCCAATTAAGGAACTCAAATAATCAACCATACAGAGGGAATAACTGACAAAAAGACTAAAGGAGGAATACATCAATAAAATGACGAAAGGAATCAATAAGCTGTTAATGAAACGTTCAGCAATACTCTGCTTCATACTTCTGTTGGGTTGTATAAAACTATCAGCTCAACAGCAAAGATTTTTCAATCTAACTGTTCAAGATGTGACAATAGACTCGCTATTGCCACATTTCCACTATGCTATTCCTGTTGGGGAACAGTATGCTGATTCTACCTACGATTTGGAGATACGCTACCCAGAGTTCATTGATATGAGCAAGGCTGACATTGAACGTTATAATACACTGACAAGTATTGTCCCACCAACATTACCAGAGATACATCAGCAGATGACAGTGGAACGCAAGTGTGGTGTATTAGAGATATCTCTAACACCAATCGTTCAGCGCAATGGAAAGAAGCAGTTCCTCGTCAGTTTCATGATAGCCCTTACGTCTCGTCCTAAGAAGACAACGACAAAAAAGAATAAAGGTATTGAAACCCGTGCAGGAGCTGTATCAGCATCTGCTGCTGCAAATCGATATGCAGAACATTCCGTTCTTGCCAGCGGAAAGTGGGCAAAAATACGTGTTCCTGCTAATGGTGTCTATCAGTTAACCAATGATCTAATCCGTCGTGCGGGCTTCTCTAACATTGACAAAGTCAAAATCTATGGCTATGGTGGAAACTTGCAGAAGGAGGTTCTTACAGCCGATGACATCACTTCATTTGATGATTTAAAAGAGGTGCCAACCTATAATAGTAATGGTAGACGACTCTTCTATGCTCGCGGTCCTGTTAGTTGGGAAAGCAACACATCGATAAAGAGAATCCGCAACCCTTATTCTAACTATGGTTATTACTTCCTGACAGAAGACAACAACAGTGCTCCTGAAACTGTTTCAGATAGCACAACCTTCCTCAATAGCTTCTATCCATCAACTGATGACTATCACAGTCTGCATGAAGTGGATAATTTCAGTTGGTATCATGGAGGACGAAACCTCTTTGAAGAAACTCCATTAAAACTGAACGAAGGTAAAGTATTCACCTTGACAAACAAAGCACGTGCTACAAGTGCAAAACTAACGGTAGCCGTAACAACAGGTACCTATGCTTCGATTGTTAAGGTAGAAGCAAATGGTCAGCGTCTTGGCGACATTAGAATCACACCTCAAGAATCTTTCGATAAAGGCTATGAAGAGGTTAGAACTTATACGCTCAACACCCTCCATGCTGTTGACAGCATCAAACTGACGACTATATCAGGTGGTCCAGCACGCCTTGACTACCTCATTATGACCTACCCAACCTCTGCTCCAGCACCTTCTTTGAAGGCATCTTTCCCTGCTCCTGAATATGTTTACAACATAACCAACCAAGACCATCATGCTGACGAACCAGTCAACATGGTGATTATCATCCCTACAAGTCAGAAGTTATTAGCCCAGGCAGAACGCTTAGCCGACTTCCATCGTACACACGATAATATTTCTGTACGTATTGTTCCAGCAGACGAACTCTATAATGAATTCTCCAGTGGGACACCTGATGCAATGGCTTACCGCCGTTATATGAAGATGCTTTACGACCGTGCTACCAGTAACAATCTTCCACAGTCGCTCCTACTCTTTGGCGACTGCGTATGGGATAACCGTATGGTGACCAGTGCTTGTCGTAACCTTAATCCTGATGACTATCTTCTTGCCTACGAGAGTGAAAACTCATTCAGCGAGACCGACTGCTATGTCAATGATGGTTGGTTTACGTTGATGGATGATGGAGAAGGTGGAGACTTGTTAAGACGTGACAAAGAAGACCTTGGAGTTGGGCGCTTTCCTGTGACAGAGATATCAGATGCAAAGGTATTAGTTGATAAGACAATCGGCTATGCTGAGAACAAGAATGGCGGAAGTTGGGAGAATGTTATCATGTTCATGGGTGATGATGGAAACAATAATCTCCACATGCACGATGTCAATGAGACCGTAGAAACCATTATGTCGACCTATCCTGACTATCAAGTAAAGAAGGTGATGTGGGATGCTTACACTCGTGTATCGTCAGCAACCGGTAACACCTACCCTGAGGTAAGTGCTCTTATCAAGCAGCAACAGGCACAAGGTGCACTTATCATGGACTATGCTGGTCACGGAAAGGAAGACCAAATCTCTCATGAAGCAGTACTCCGCCTCAACGACTTTGCCAACTTTACCAACACTAATCTACCGCTTTGGATTACTGCCAGTTGTGATATCATGCCATATGACGGTACTATTCCAACTATCGGTGAAGCAGCCATGTTAAACAAGAAGGGTGGCTCTGTTGCTTTCTGGGGTACCACTCGTACGGTATATGCTTACTATAACAAGGCAATCAATACCGCCTTCCTTAAGCATGTGCTTAGCTTTACAAATGGTAAACCAACCACCTTGGGCGAAGCACAGCGTTTGGCTAAATGTGAGTTGATTAATTCTAACAGCGACCTCACACCAAATAAACTGCAATATGCTTTATTAGGCGACCCAGCACTCGCATTGAACCTCCCTACATTAGAGGTAAAAGTGGAGGCTATCAATGGACAAACGCCAAGTACAACAGGTTCTGTTGTACTCAAAGGTGGCTCCGTTGTAACCGTCAAAGGTTACATAGCAAAGAATGGTAGTAAGCAAGGTGACTTCAAGGGACTACTCACTGCTACCGTACGTGACACAAAAGAACTTATTACATGTAAGAAGCAAGAAGACACGTCCGCAAGTGCGTTCCAATATTACGATCGACAGAAAGTGCTCTACAATGGTACAGACAGTATCAAGAATGGTGAGTTTACATTCACCTTCGCCGTACCACGTGACATCAACTATGCAGCAGGAACAGGCTTGATGAATCTATCTGCCATTAACGACAGCCACACCCTCATGGCACAAGGACATGAAGAGGGCTTCACGATTGATGGTTCAGAGATTGTATACAACGACTCTATTGGTCCATCAATCTATGCTTATCTCAATTCTTCTTCATTTGTCAATGGTGGTGAGGTCAATAGTACTCCTTACTTCTTTGCACAGATAACGGATAAAGATGGTATCAACGCTTCTGGTAATGGTATCGGACATAACATGCAGCTGACCATCGACGGCAAGTTGACGCAGACCTATATTCTGAATGATAACTTCCGATATGACTTCGGTAGCTATACATCAGGAACAACAGGCTTTAGTCTGCCAGAGCTTTCTGAGGGACCACACACTCTGCAGTTCCGTGCGTGGGACATACAGAACAACCCTTCAACCGTTACATTACAGTTCAAGGTTGTAAAAGGACTGGCACCAGAAATCTATAGTGTCAATGCCTCTAAGAATCCTGCCACGACAGAGACGACATTCATTGTTACGCACAACTATATTGGTTCAGATGTCGATGTTGACATAGAAGTATTCGATATGAGCGGCCGCCTCCTATGGCACCGCAGTGAGACTGGTGTTGCATCGGGCAATGCCATTACAGCCAACTGGGACCTTACCGTTGAGAATGGGGCAAAACTCCAAACAGGTGTTTACCTCTATCGAGTACGCCTCAGTAGCAATGGTGCTACAAAGGTGTCGAAAGCTAAGAAACTAATTATATTAGACAATAAATAACAGAAGAAGAACGTTTCAATCCATATAGAAACAATTAACAAGCAATCCAATTCAAATAGAATGATTAATAAGCTTCGTATAGCCATCCTCTCACTGACGGTATTTGCCTCATCTACCGTTTTCGCTCAGGATAAGAAAGACATTTTTAATCCAGTCAACACATCTGTTACCTCACAGACTATTGCTCCTGATGCACGTGCTGCAGGTATGGGTGATGTTGGTGCTGCTACCGACCCAGATGTGAATTCACAGTATTGGAACCCAGCAAAATATCCTTTTAATATTTCTCGTGCTGGTGTTTCCCTAAACTACACTCCTTGGCTTCGCCAGTTGGTGAGTGATATCGACTTGGCTTATCTTGCTGGTTACTATCGTATCGGTGATTACAGTGCAGTCTCAGCTTCTATGCGCTACTTCTCTTTGGGTGAAGTACAGATGACTGACGGATCTAACATGACCATTAACCCTTATGAGATGTCAATGGACGTAGCCTACTCTCTGATGTTGAGTGAGCATTTCTCATTAGGTGCAGCTGTACGTTGGATATACTCAGACCTTACCTATAATTATACAGATGATACCGCACCAGGTTCTGCCTTTGCAGCCGACTTGTCTTGCTATTATCAGAACTATATCAATATCGGTGAGCGTGAGTGCCAGTTGGGTTTAGGTATGAATATCTCTAACATTGGTTCAAAGATTACCTTCGGTGGTGATAATCGCTCTGAATTCATCCCAACCAACCTTCGTTTAGGTGCTTCTTTGATGATTCCTATCGATGAATTCAACCGTTTTACAATTGCTGCTGACGCGAATAAGTTGTTAGTTCCTACCTATCCAAAGCGCAAAGCTGATGAAACACAAGTAGACTATGATAACCGTCTTCAGAAGGAATACTATGACGTATCTTCTATCTCTGGTATCTTCAAGAGTTTCGGTGATGCACCTAATGGTGCTTCTGAAGAGTTACAGGAGATTCAGTGGAGCTTAGGTGCAGAATATACTTATAATGATAAGTTCTCACTCCGTGCTGGTTACCACCACGAAAGCGAGAACAAAGGTAACCGCAAGTACTTCACTGTCGGTGCAGGCTTCAAGATGAATGTCTTCTCACTGGATGCCGGATATGTTATTGCAACAGCTAAGAACAACCCACTTGATCAGACCCTCCGTTTCTCTTTATCATTTGACATGGATGGTATAAAAGATTTGTTTAAGAGGAGGTAAAGACCTCCCCCAGCCCCTCCAAAGGAGGGGAGAACCTTATGGGAAACTATTAGAACAGACTTAGTTATCCGCTTCTTATCTTATTCATTAATTATTTAGCATTAACTCTCAACTAACCTTCTGCTTATCTTTTAGTAAAGATATTCCCCTCATTTGCAGGGTATTAAGAAGGTTCTCCTTATATAAGAATATGACCAATTCTACCCTATCCATCCCATCTTTCCGTGTCGGAATGGGATACGACGTACACAAACTCGTTGAAGGACGCGACCTATATTTAGGTGGTATCAAAATTGAGCATACCCTCGGACTCCTTGGACATAGTGATGCTGACGTACTCATTCATGCTATCTGCGATGCCCTACTCGGTGCTGCTAATATGCGTGATATCGGTTATCATTTCCCCGACACCTCTGCTGATACGCTCGATATGGACTCAAAGGTCATTCTTCGCAAGACCATTGACCTCTTAGCAACAAAGGGTTATCGAGTAGGAAACATCGATGCTACGGTATGTGCCGAGCGTCCAAAGATAAACCCACATATCCCTGCTATGTGCAAATGTCTGTCTAATATCATCGGTTGTGACATCGATGCCATATCTATCAAGGCTACCACTTCCGAACGCATGGGCTTCGTTGGCCGTGAAGATGGTATGGCTGCATACGCAGTTTGTATGATCGTGAAGGCATGAGATAATTGAAGCATAGTATTTTAGCATTATCCTCATCCTATAGGAAAAGACATAAACACCTAATCATACTATCATCTCTCATTGATAATAAAGACTAAAGGCTGAAATCCTTCATTGGGTTTCAGCCTTTTTTTTAAAAAACCCAAATCAATCAAGATAGAGCTTTTTACTTCTAATTATAACGGCTTTTTTTTATTATAACACCCTTTTCTATTATGATGCGGGTGCCCAGCACATATGGTGCGGATGGTAAACACCAATGGTGCGAACGCCTCGCACCAGACGAAACGTTAATATGATAGAGGCAATTCATACTTAGATCTAAGAGCATTATATACACAAGTTCGGAATAAGAAAAAGCTTGTAAAAGTGTAGAGACAACCATTGACCAAGCGTACTGGGGATACTAACAGCTTTAGAGGTTTGTGTATGACGTGTAAAAACATGAAATAAAAGTTGCTGTCACTCCTGTCACTCCAATAACTCTTGCATATGATTACTTAACAAGAGGTTACGAGAAGTGTTAAAAGTGACAGCAAACTAAATAAAAAAGAAATTAGGTTATTGAGATAGAGATTCTATATCAATAACCTAATTTCTTTATGCCAAAGTATTCTCAGCTTAGCTCATAGAAGATTCATGTCTGATTCTTATAACAAACGCTCAATCTCCTGCTCAAGATTCTTAATCTGTGATGGGTTCTTCACAATATTGTTACCACGATCAATGAGATAAATGATAGGAAAGGCTTGTGCAGGAGCTGTATAAGCTTGACTGATACCAGTGTCATCATAGACATTAATCCATGGCAGATTAGCCACCTGCTCTTTCCAGAAATGAGCATTATCGTCTAATGAAACCATATAGATTTCTAAGCCACGGTCATGGTACTTATTGTAAAGTTCGCGCAGTTGCATAATGTATTCTGTAGAACCCTTTGCTGCAAAGACATGGAAGTCGAGCAGAACAACCTTACCTTTCAAATCAGTAAGATGGCGTTCTACACCACGGTTGTCACGTAATGGAAGGTCGACAACACCTAATTCCTTAGCTTCTATCTCCACTGGCTTATTCTGTGCCTTCACAATGCGTTCATCCTTCATACCCTTAATCGTGATGTTATGGAGATTTTGCGTACGCTCTGAACCGGGGTAATAAGTATCCCAACTGGTTGCAACAGCACCAAACACCTTATTGTCAGCTACGTCTCTTGATGGGTCAAATATCAAATGTGCTTGATTACCTATTACAATATACTGGAACAAAGCAAAATAGCTATAGGCACGCATTGGCTCCTTGAAAATATAGTTGCGTGATACATCCTGTTTATAGTCGTTCATCAATACTGTGATAATTGAATCAGCAAGGTCAGGACGTTCTGCAAGAATAGACTGGCAACGTGCTTGTAAGTCAATTTGCTTCAGTGCCAATTCCTTGATTTTCTCATTCTCATAGGAACCCTTCACACTATAATCGGTAGCCATCTGCGGATAAGTAGCCTTAACATTGACTGTCTCTGTAGAATCAATACCAATATTGATAATCTGTCCAGCAATGCGAAGTCGATAGAACTCTGGATTATCCACCTTATCACCAGAGAACGAAAAATCGCCCTTTTCATCGAGTTTAACAGAGTCAACAGTAGAAAATCCATTGAGTCCGTTATGCTCAAAATAGAGCAAAGAGTCCTTGGCATTTGCAATAGAACCTGTCACATGGAACTTTTCTCCCGTACAACTCGCCAGTGCAGCGAGTCCAACAATCGCAAAGCCTGCCGCCAAAATGTTTCCGATTTTATGCTTCATTGTTTAATAGATATTACGTTTTTATCTTATCTTCCTTGCAAAGGTAACGTAAAATGATAAAACTGCAAAGCAAATATCGTCAAATATTATCAAATTCACTATACTTAAACAAAACTCCCTCCAGCCACTAAAAAGAGATAACATTGATTACTTATAGCCATATCTTAAACCCAAATCTACTTTTTAAAGAAACACTGAGATATATGTGCATAGAGGGCTTAACATACTATTATTTCTTCTCTTTTGATAAAAATTTGTCGATTTCATCGAGATTAATCAAATAAGAGTAACACTTATGAACCAAGTCCTTTATAAATAATTGGATACAAAAAGGACTTGTATCAACTAATAACATTGATACAAGCCCATTATATTTTTGTATTCATCTACCCTCTTTCACGATATTATCAACATTTGGAAATTACAATGTAACAGCCTATTTGATGTATAATATCAGGGTTTCAGAATACTTTTCTAACGTAGCAAGATAATCCATAGCTCCATGTTATAGATACCTTGCTCGTAGTTTTGTTATCTACTAATTTATTTTACCAGAACCTTCTTACCATTAATAATGTAGATTCCTGGATTTAATTTCCCTTTATCGTTCGCATCTCTTATCTTCATTCCATTGATAGAATAGACAGTACCATCATTTTGATTCGCGGAGTCTATCTTGTCTATAGCAATACTTGTAACAGTGTTATTTGAAGTATGACTCGTACCTATAATGTTAACACTACGCAAGTAGTATCCCTGTCCAGTTACCACCAAGCCATTCTGTTTTAACTCTTCGATAACCTTAGGCTCGAGGTCAAGACTATAGGTCTTTTCATCTTTTCCACTATCCAAGTTGATAATACTACCATACTGTACGCTAAATGAGAACTTAGGTCTTTTTGAATCAGTAGAATTCTTTTTATTCTGGCGTAAGAAAATATTTCCTCCAGGATTAACATCTCTCACCACGAACTCAGGTTTCTGACCTTCCGCTAAATTTGCAAACAACTCTGCAGGGATAATTGTTTCGCCCCACTGGATTTCTTTGAAGCCATTCCAAATAGCATCCTTCTTGTCTGAATGACAAACGGTGTATAAACGGATGTTCTCACCTTGCAGTACACAGCCTTCACTCTTTAGTAACTTACTAAGTGCTTCTGTCACAACGAAAGTTACCTGTGCGTCATTCTTAGCAAGCTCTGGCTTAAGCGTTGTGATAGCTTTTCCACTTTTATTAAAGATATCAAGACTTGCTTTTTGATTAGGGTCGCAGACCTCAAGGTCCATTACTAACTGATCACCAGGCTTTATGTTAGTAAACTTCTCTTTTGCAAGGTTAAGACTTATCTTCTGATTCTGTCTATATTCTGGTAAGTTTCCAATCCATAGTAATTCATTTGCTCGTTTAAAAACGCGCAACCAGTCAATTTCTGTAACGAACTCCTTAGGGACCTTATTAATATCACCTCCATACTTCGGGTTTAATTCTGGGTAGAGAGTACCACCAAATCCTGTATATGGATACATACTTGGTAGTATTTCTGTATTAGCTTCCCACGCCTTACCACCTACTTGTCCTGTGATAGCAACGTCCCAAACACGGTCCTCTCCATACTTTGAAAGGTTTTGTGCTAAGAGTGCATTATAACGATATGGATACTTCGAATTGTTTGATTTATATCGATTATCCTTTGTACGGAAAACGGATTTAACTCTTCCATCTAAGAGGAAAGTTACAGCTAAGTGCATTGGATCACCTGGCTCTGGGTCAATCTGTGCACCATAGACATGGAAGTCTTTTCCTGGATCGAAGTCAATTTCCCTTACACGATCTCCATAGTCATTATGGTTATAAGTATTATTGGGGTATCCGTTTTTCCAACCGGCATTGTAGTCCATGCCATGGGTAGTTTGATGCAGATAAAAGCCTTTCTCTTTCATTGCATCTTTTCTGTCTTCATTAACAAAGAACTCTTGTAAATCTATCTCAAATGTACTTGCTCCATTACAGTGACGAAGCCATAGTGCCATGCAAGTTCCGAACTCATATGGAATCTTAGCCTTCACCTCTATACGTGAGTAAAGAGGGTAGTAAGTTCCATGTTCTAAACCTTTACCACTCTCCAAGTCCGCTCCGTTAGCATTACGACTGGAGAGTGCACCAGACCACCAACCGTATTTACCAAAGTCATGTTTAGGCTTAAAAGGTGGTTGCACCTTTACGCTGTAATCGGTCCCAGCTGGGTCTTTTTTAGCGTCAGGACGACGTCCTGTTAAAAGAGGTTCACGTGAAGCAGTAATATATGCCACACCATTCTTTACCTTAACCATATCGGCACGATAATACTGAACACCTCCCTGCCCTTCTGTATTACCGTAATCATCAAACTTGTAATTATACTTTGGATCACCATAGACGCCCCATTTAGATTCGTCAATCTTGTTTCCATTAAACTCATCGCCACCATAGTAATTCCAACCAGCCATGGACGGTACGGCGTTCTGTGTTACTTGTGCAGATAGGTTAGAGAAGCCTAAACACAATGCACAAAGTATTAGTCCTGTTGTTTTCATGTTGATTTTGTTTAAAAGTAGCCTTATGCCACTCATGTTATTTAATTAGATAAAGGTAGCTTGATATTAAACAGGGATACTAAAACATCTTGTAAAGCTATCCTGTTATAATGCTTGAATCTGATCATTAGCTAACCTTCGGCTGCAAAATTACACTATTCACCGCATATTTACATGCTTTGTGGCTCAGATAGAGTGCAAAATAACAGTAAGGTGTTGTAAACGTATTCATTTTTTGTTGAAGAATATAATATGAACACGCCTATTGTTTATTTATGTTTCGTTTTTATCTCAATGCGTCTCAACGAAATAATCCTTTGAAAAATAGTCACGTTTTAAAGACAAATCTCTAAATTTGCTTCATGAATTGCAAACTTAGAGATCGGGTTAAAAGTCGTCTATATTCTTAATCTCTATATAATCGTGGAGTCTACCACGCATCATACCTTTTTCTTGTTGGTCATTTAGCAGGGCTATAAGACTATCCCAAAAACCCTTCACGTTGACTAAGGTAACCTTCTTATGATGATAACCAATAGAAGCAGAGGCTGCAACAGTGAAAATTTCATCAATTGTTCCGATACCACCTGGTAAAGCATAGAACTCATCAGAGCGTTCCATGATGATGGCCTTGCGATCAGTAAGATCCTCACAAGGAATCTCTACATCTACATAGTCGCTAACTCTACGTCCTTCCTCTAAGATACGAGGGATAACTCCGATAGTACGTCCACCAGCTTCATGTACAGCTTTACCAATACACTCCATCAATCCACTGTTAGCTCCACCATAAACGAGCGTATGCCCGTTCTCTCCGATCCATCGTCCCAACTCTTCCGCAGCACGGAAGTAGTCGGGAGCAATGTTATTATTTGCAGAACAAAATACTGCTATATTCATTTTATTCCTATTTTTTATTTGTGTACAAAGATACAAAAAATAATTGAGTACATTACATCTTATAGTTCTTCGATGCATTTTCTCATTATTATGAAAGAATCTTCTGTAATGTGCGAAGTACTTTTAAGCAGGTATATGCTGCTTAGATACATTTGGTGTGAAAGCTTCATATAATTGAAAGGAAAATGAGGTAAGGTTAAAGAAAATAGTAAGGGAAGAATTAAATAAGTATTGGTTGTTGAAGAATAGCTTTTATTTTGCATTCATTACTGTCACGTTCTCATTATATATAAACTCTTAGTAATCAATAAGTTAATTTAAATATACAAAGTGTCAGCAACTATAATTAAAACAAAATTAGGGCTTTTGAAAGATCTATTTATAGGCTCTTCCGTTAAATGCGTAGATGCTTTTCGTACTGCTTTAACGGAAGGACCGAAGTTATTCATTAAACAATACCATAACTAAGACTGTCAACTATCTATCCTATTATTAGCCTCTTTCATTGAAAACCTTTACACTTTAAGGCTTCGAATATCTACATACAAGGGTTTGAAATATCATTACATATTTTCAAATAAGACATCTATAAATAACGGTAAAAACACAGATAAGGAGTATATTTGTAACCACATGAAAGTCAATTAGTTATAAAATAGCAAAGTAAACGGTGCTTTATTGGATTTCAAAAGGGCGTTAGTAAGCGTCTTAAAGGGCATCTTTTGCAAGCCAATTAGGCGTCTTTTAGAAGCCAAAAGAGCATGTATTGGTTTTGAGTTGCATAAAAATAGTTTACAAATATCAATTGGTAAGAGAATCTGCTGTTTGTAGAAGACAAAAAGACATAATAATGGATAGACATTTTTTTTTTTGCCTTTTCTACATTATATCTTGTAGTTTATTCCTTTTATATACCTAATGGGATATATCTATCCATTTAACGGAAGAGCCTATTTATAACCTTTTCTGAGGTTTATTGTCGTCCTCCTGTTAAGAAGTAGAGTGAGATAGGAGATATACGTCTAAGTAATATGAAAGATAGAAGGCAAACAGTTGTGAGGATAACAGGGGAAAGGAAATAAACAATCAGTACACTTGTAGCTCCAGTGATAGGTAACCATTCCAATTTGAGAGACCACAAAATAATACCTTGAGGAAGTGTGTGTGCTGCATAGATAAAGAACGATGAATCCGTTAATATATTAGGAATCAATTTAGGGGTAAGCCCTTGTTGCTGTCTACGCTCAATGCTGTATGTGGTCAGAGAGATTATAGTAACGATTAAGGCAGCATACATGAGGTTAGCAAGTTGTGCCCAGTAGAAGAGACAGGCACCGATGATTCCATATATTCCGTAGGGCTTAAACAGCTTTGTTACATCCCATTTTAGAATGGTAAAGGTTGCTCCAAGACTAAAAAATAATAGCCCCTGCGCCCATCCTTCCCATTGATTAGGAAAATAATGAATAGCGTATAGAAATATTATAAGCACATATAATGCTAATCTTTTGTGCCATCGAGAAAGGAAATGGATGGTTGTATAAATGAACGGAGAGACAAGTGACAATACCATAAGGTTGCGAATGAACCATAAAGGAATGTCTATTGGGGTAGTAAGACCACCTTTCTGTCCAATCAGACTTGTGTCCCAGAAAATTAAAAGATAATCTTTAATGGTGAAATTAGATAGCGGCTTATCAATAATAGCAGTCCATCCTGGGCGTAAAGAACTACCAATGGCGATGATTAGGAGGAACAATAAGTTCCATAATATATAAGGTATGAGCAACGATTGCAGCCTATGACGGATCTTATTGATATATACCTTACGTGTAAACTGTTTACAATGAAAGAACAACAAGCCGCTAATGAAAAAGAAAAACGGGTTCGCTAATGGAGCAAGCGAACCCGATATAAAGTCGATGAATGTTCCTAATGACAGGGTGATATTACCTATTGGGAGCGAAAAAGATGCTTTTAAAGCATTGTCCCAAGCAAATGATACACCTTTGAAGTTAGAATGAACGAACAATACTAATACGATTAGTGGAAATCGTAAAGCAGTAATAACCTGTGACAGTGTGCTATCTTTGTTCGTTCTAATCATCTTAGACCCTTTTATTCAGCTAATAATTTAGCTGCCATCTCACGGCCTAAGCGATTGCACTCTTCCTTAATCTCTGGTGTGAGTGCTTGCTTCATCTCTACTGGCTCACCCACTTTTTCGAAGTGGAGGTGATTCTCATTCCATTCTCCAATGGCAGCAACAGCCTTTGAAGCCCAAGAGTAAGAACCAAACCAACCAATAAGATGGTTCTTGATATCGCGATTAGCAACCTCCTGCAAGAGTACATCCATCTCGTGATAGAGTCCTGCATTATAGGTAGGAGCACCAACAATCAAGCCACGGAAGCGGAAGATGTCTTGGAGAATATAGCTGTGGTGTGTCTTAGAAACATTGTACAAACGAATATTCTTCACACCAGCAAGCGATGCTGAACGTGCAATCTGTTCTGCCATACGCTCTGTATTGCCATACATTGTACCATAGCAAATCACCAAACCAGGTTCTGTTTCGTACTTAGACATACGGTCATACAGTCCGATAACCTTGTCAACATACTTGTGCCATACTGGTCCGTGAGTAGAGCAGATATAATCAATATGAATACCCGCAAGCTTCTTCAATGCGTTCTGAACAGGTGTTCCGTACTTTCCAACGATGTTAGAATAGTAGCGAACCATCTCTAACCAACACCAATCAGTATCAATCTCTTGATCGATGAGACCGCCATTTAATGCACCAAAACAGCCAAATGCATCACCTGTAAAGAGGTGGCTGACCTCACCTTTGCAGAGTGTCATCATTGTCTCAGGCCAGTGAACCATTGGAGTCATAAAGAACTGTAAGGTATGATTACCTAAGCTCAACTCCTCACCATTCTTAACCTCTAACGTATTATCCTTGACACCATAGAATCCTGACATCATATCAAAGGTTTTCTTATTACCGATAACTTGGATGTTAGGATAATATTTACGCAGCAAACCTATTGAACCAGAGTGGTCAGGCTCCATGTGGTTAATGACTAAGTAATCAATCTGTCGGTCGCCCAACACCTCACGAAGTCTCTCTATAAACTGTGTAAAGAAGTCTACTTCTACTGTATCAATAAGGCAAACCTTCTCATCATCAATGAGGTAAGAGTTATAGGTCACACCATAAGGCAGTGGCCATAATCCTTCAAAAAGGTTCTTATTACGATCGTTAACTCCTACGTAATAAACTTTATTGGCAATTTCTATCATTTTATTTTTGAATTTATGTAGTTTCTTTTGTTAACTTATTGGGCTTATTAGACCAATTGGGTTTATTGAGCTAATAAGGCTAATTATAAAGCCCCCTCCTTCATCTTCTCACCAAACTCCTTACTTACATAGTTGAAGATGTCCTTGCAGCAGTCTGCAGAGAACGCCAAAGCGAAGTTGATAAGTTTGTCCCATTGCTCTTCCGTCAGTCCTCTTTCGAGGTCGGCACGAGTGATACCATGCTTCAACATACCGAAGATGAAGCCAGCATTAAAGTTGTCACCGGCTCCGATTGTACTAACAACATTCGTGTCGAGAACAGGATAGGACTTTTTCAGTTCCTTACCACTGCGCACTTCAACAGGCTGACTTCCCTGTGTATAGATAAACTGCTTGCAATAAAAAGAAATCTCCGCATTATAGACCTTATCAGCATCTTCTTTTTTATAAATCGTTGCGAAGTCCTCCAAACTACCACGTACGATATCCGCATAATCAAGATTTTCTATCAAATTAGGGGTAATCTTAATAACATCATCCTTATGTGCAGGACGGAAGTTAACATCGTAGTAGATGATTGCACCACGTGAACGTGCATAATCAAGTAGTCCTACCACCTGTGGACGAATCACCGGATTCACCGCATAAAAGGAACTAAAAAGCACGATATCATCGGGTTGTATATCAGGGAATGTGAAATCTAATTGAACGTGTGGTTGGTCTTTGTAGAAGATATACTCAGCATCATTCTTTTCATTGAGGAAAGCGAGTGATACAGGTGACTTAGAATCAGGGAAGGTTGAAATGTTATCAGCATTCACACCATTGTCCTTCAAGAAGTCGATAATATATTTTCCAACATGGTCATTACCCGCCTCAGAGATAAACGATGTGTTGACTCCGCAGCGTCCTAACGACGTAATGGCGTTAAAGGTAGAACCACCCGGAACTGCCTCAACTGGTTTATTATCCTTAAAGATGATGTCTAAGACGGTTTCACCGATACCTATAACTTTCCGCATTTTATTGTGAATTATGTTGTTTCTCGCTTTAGTTGTGCAAATATACTGAAATTTAAGCGGAACACAAAATGAATCGAGTTCTTTTTTCTTTGTCTATTAAAGTCTATTAGTTTTCATTCTTTTTTCTTAATTTTGCACCCTATGACAAGATATCAGACTGCAGTCTTAGAGAATGGACTGCGCATCATTACCCTTTCAACAACCTCACCAGTGGTCTATTGTGGGTATCAACTCAACGTCGGGACAGCTAACGAACTACCTGACGAGGAGGGTATTGCTCATTTCTGCGAGCATGTTACCTTCAAAGGTACTACTCGCCGAACAGCAATTGATGTTATTCAATGTCTTGAGCAAGTAGGAGGCGATCTCAATGCCTTTACCACCAAGACCGATACGGTTTATTATTCAGCTATTCTGAAGGACCATCTTCCCCGAGCGATAGACCTACTGACAGATATTGTTTTTCACAGTACCTATCCACAAAAAGAGATTAACAAGGAGGTAGAAGTTATCTGCGATGAAATCGAGTCTTATAACGATAGCCCAGCAGAGTTGATATATGATGAGTTTGAAAATATCATCTTCCGTGGACATCCTTTAGGACATAGTATCCTTGGTACGGCAGAGCATGTCAGGAAGTTTACTACCGAGGATGCACTTCGTTTCACTCAGAAGCACTACCAACCGATGAATTCGGTGTTTTTTGCCTATGGAGATGTGGATTTTGACAATCTACTCAGCCTTTTTGAGAAGGAAAATCACTCGAAGGTAAGAATAAAGGGTGAAACAGAAAAGCCAATAGACACTCCACTTCCTGTGCTGAGTGAATACCAGCCACAGACAGTTAAGATAGATAAGCATACTCACCAAGCCCACGTGATGATTGGTAATCGTGCCTATAGCATACATGATAAAAGACGTATGGCACTTTATCTGCTTAATAACATCTTAGGTGGACCTGGTATGAGTGCTCGGTTGAATCTTGCACTTCGTGAACGTCGTGGACTCGTTTATACGGTAGAAAGCTCTATGGTGAGCTATTCTTTAACAGGTATTTGGAGCATTTACTTTGGCTGCGACGCAGATGATGTGGACGAATGTATACGCCTTGTACGTGCAGAACTTGACCATTTCATCGACATTCCATTGACAGATGACGAGTTGTCTATAGCTAAACAGCAGATTAAAGGACAGATTGGCATAGCTTGTGACAACCGAGAGAACCTTGCTTTAGACTTCGGTAAAGGTTTTCTCCACTATGGTTGGAAGAAAGATATATCAGCACTTTATCGCAATATTGACGCTATCACTGCTGAAGAGGTGCAAGCTGTTGCACGCGAACTCTTCCCAGAAGAACGACTTACAAAACTGATTTATATATAAACAGTATAACTTTTCCTATTATAAAGAATACCTCTGGCACGATTTTCTCTGTAAGAAAGAAAAGGAAATAGACATATAAAAGAAAACAAACGTAAATAAAAGCAGGATAATGAAAGCAAACATTGAACGCACTGACAAAAAGAGAATCGTTATTGTTGGTGGTGGATTAGGAGGTTTGGAATTAGCCTTCAAATTAGTAGACGATGATTATCAAGTAGTATTAATAGATAAGAATAACTATCACCAGTTCCCTCCATTGATTTATCAAGTGGCTTCGGGTGGTCTTGAACCAAGTAGTATCTCTTTTCCTTTCCGTCGACTTTTTCAAGGTAAAAAGGACTTTTTCTTCCGTATGGCAAAGGTAGAGTCGGTGAATACGGATAAAAAAACAATCAAAACGACTGTCGGTGAGATAGATTACGACTATCTTGTACTGGCGTTTGGAGCAAAGACAAACTTCTTTGGTAATAAGGATATCGAAGCAACGACCCTCCCGATGAAATCGGTTAGTGAGGCTATGAGACTTCGTAACACTATTCTCCGTAATCTTGAACTTGCTTTAACAGAGGAAGATCCAGCACGCAAACAAGCTTTAATGAATATTGTCGTTGTTGGTGGTGGTGCTTCCGGTGTGGAGATTGCAGGTGCTGTAGCAGAAATGAAGAAGAACATCATTGCTCGTGATTATCCCGACCTTGACTCTTCTCAGATGCATATCTACCTTGTTAATGCAGGCGATCGCCTGCTTTCGGCTATGGACCCAGTATCATCCAAGCGAGCAGAACGTGATTTAAAGGAGTTGCATGTTCATATCCGTCAGCCTCAGTTTGCTACAGAATACAAAGATGGTATTCTGAAAACCAGCGCTGGCTTAGAGATTCCTACACAGACCGTTATCTGGGTGAGTGGAATCTGTGCAAACACCGTAGAGGGTTTTCCTGCAGAGAGTATTGGTCATGCTGGTAGATTCTTAACCGATCGTTTTTGTCGTGTGAAGGGTGTAAAAGATGTCTATGCTATTGGTGATGTGAGTCTTGTTGAGGGTGATGAGGAATATCCACTCGGTCATCCACAGTTAGCGCAGGTTGCTATGCAGCAGGCAAAGACAGTGGCAAAGAACTTTAAAGCAATGTCGAAAGGGAAAGAACTAAAGCCTTTCAAATACAAAAATCTCGGTGTAATGGCAACTATTGGTCGTAACCACGCCGTAGCCGAAATCTCTGGAAAGAAGTTTGGAGGTTTCCCAGCTTGGGCGTTGTGGCTCGTTGTTCACCTTCGCTCTATCCTTGGCTTAAAGAATAAGACGTTTATTCTGCTCAACTGGGTATGGAACTATATTAATTACAAGCAAAGCCTCCGTTTGATTTTGAAGGCAAAATAAACATTCAGTTCCCTACTCTTGAGAACTAAATGTATTCCTTTCCCCTATTGGTTCGTAGCTATTCAACCAATAGGGGAAGTTCTTTTTCTACATAAAATAGACTATTATTATATTGTTTATAAGTTATTATAGTTACAATTCTTTATTAACCCCTCTTCAGTTCACCCTCTTTCTTAACCTAATATACCACTCCTCCTCTATTTCTTGTCGTGAAGATAATCTGAAGCAAAGACTTTAAAACAGAAGAAACTGATTCAAAGTGATGATTAGATGATGTTAAAATACAATAGAAGCGCTCAATGGAAAGAACACTAAACATTAAACAAAAACATAGCTAAGACTATCAGTCGTCTATCCTTTTATTATCTTCTCACATAGAATACCTTTTCTTTTTAATACTTCAAAAGTACAAAAAAGACCATGAAAATTCATTACATAATTTCGAATAAAACATCTGAAAACAAAGACAAAAACCCATGTAAAAAGCAGGTTTGTAACCAACAGGAAATCAATTTGTTATGAAGTAGCAAAGTAAAAGGTGCTTAATTGGACTTCAAAAGGGCGTTACTTAGACCTTAAAAGGGCACCTTTTGCAAGTCAATTGGGCGTCTTTTAGAAGCCAAAAGAGCATGTATTGGCTTTGCACTATACGAAAATAGTTTACAAACGCATCTTAATCAGGGAAGAAGTTGTTTATAGAAGACGAATAGACATCGTATCTATTTCCCCTTTCTCCATTTCATCTTGCAGTTTATCCGCCTTTGTAAGAGCATCTTATATGGGGAGATTAATACTATACAAGTGTATAAGACTTTATTCTATTCTCATTATATGACCTTAATAGAAGGACTTCAAGAAGATTTAACATCTGATAATTAGCAGACCTAAAATAAATTCGTTTTTATTTGGGTGTTACATATATAATAGGTAAATTTGCACGGATTAATTTTTTCGGGACGCGTGAGAAGGTAAACGTCAAGGCATTCGAGCCTATAAAGAGTTACCACTTTTGGTTCCCAAAGATGTTGGTCAAAACAATAAGTATTTTAAAATTTTAGATGAACGTAATTACGAAAACAGTTCAATTGCCAGATGGAAGAACCATCTCAATTGAAACCGGAAAGGTTGCAAAGCAGGCCGATGGCGCAGCAGTTCTCCGCATGGGTAACACAGTACTTCTCGCCACTGTTTGTGCAGCTAAAGAGGCAGTTCCGGGAACAGACTTCATGCCTTTGCAAGTTGATTATCGCGAGCAGTATGCTGCCGCAGGTCGTTACCCAGGTGGTTTCACCAAGCGCGAAGGCAAAGCCAATGACGACGAAATCCTAACATCACGCCTTGTGGACCGTGTTCTTCGTCCACTTTTCCCATCAGATTATCACTGTGAAGTTTATGTACAGGTAATGTTGCTGTCAGCTGACGGCGTTGATCAGCCTGATGCACTTGCAGGTTTGGCAGCTTCTGCAGCTCTCGCAGCTTCAGATATTCCAATTGAGCATACTACTTCAGAGGTTCGTGTTGCACGTGTTAACGGCGAGTACGTTATCAATCCAACTTTCGAGCAGATGAAGGAAGCTGATATGGACCTCATGGTTGGTGCTACCAAGGACAATATCATGATGGTAGAGGGTGAGATGGACGAGGTTTCTGAGCAGGATCTTATCGGTGCTTTGAAGGCTGCACACGAGGCAATCAAGCCTATGTGTGAAATGCAGGAAGAGCTTTCAAAGGCTTGCGGTACAGATGTTAAGCGTGCATACGAAGATGAAGTCAATGATGAGGAGTTGCGTGAAGAGCTCCGCAAGGCTACATACGACGCTTGCTACGCTCAGGCTCAGAGCGGTGACGATGATAAGAAGCACCGTGAGGAGACTTATGACAAGATTAAGTCTGATTTCACTGAGGCTTATGACGCAGCTCACACAGACCTTTCAGAAGACGACCTCGAAGAAAAACACACTCTTATTGACCGTTACTTTGCTGATGTTCAGCGTGACTCAATGCGCCGTAGCGTACTTGATACGGGCAAGCGTATGGACGGTCGTGCAACAGATGAGATTCGTCCTATCTGGTGCGAGATTGATACGCTACCAATGCCACACGGAAGTTCTCTCTTCCAGCGTGGTGAAACAATGTCTCTCTCTACTTGTACTCTCGGTACAAAGATGGACGAGAAGATGGTTGATAATGTATTGGAGAAGAGCTACCAGCGCTTCCTCCTTCACTATAACTTCCCTCCATTCTGTACAGGTGAGGCTAAGGCTCAGCGTGGTGTAGGCCGTCGCGAGATTGGTCATGGTCATCTTGCATGGCGTGGTTTGAAGGGTCAGATTCCTGCTGACTTCCCTTACACTGTTCGTTTGGTAAGTCAGATTCTCGAATCTAATGGTTCTTCTTCTATGGCAACCGTATGTGCAGGTACACTTGCATTGATGGATGCAGGTGTTCCAATGAAGAAACCAGTGTCAGGTATCGCTATGGGTCTTATCAAGAACCCAGGAGAAGATAAGTATGCAGTACTGAGTGACATCCTCGGTGATGAGGACCACTTGGGCGATATGGACTTCAAGACAACCGGTACAAAGGATGGTTTGACTGCAACTCAGATGGATATCAAGTGTGATGGTTTGTCATTCGAAATCCTTGAGAAGGCACTTATGCAGGCAAAGGCTGCTCGTGAGCACATCCTCAACATCATGACTGAGACTATTGCAGAGCCACGTGCTGAGATGAAACCACAGGTTCCACGTATTGTTCAGTTGGAGATTCCTAAGGAGTTCATCGGTGCTGTTATCGGTCCTGGTGGTAAGATTATCCAGCAGATGCAGGAGGAAACAGGTGCTACTATCACTATCGAGGAGACTGATGGTGTTGGTAAAGTACAGGTTTCTGCCCCTAACAAGGATTCAATCGATGCTGCCCTTGGTAAGATTAAGGCTATCGTTGCAGTTCCTGAGATTGGTGAGGTTTACGAGGGTACAGTACGTTCAATTATGCCATACGGCTGCTTCGTAGAGATTCTACCGGGTAAGGACGGCTTGCTCCACATCTCAGAAATCGACTGGAAGCGCCTTGAGACTGTTGAAGAGGCAGGTATCAAGGAAGGCGATAAGATAAAGGTTAAACTCCTCGAGATCGACCCGAAGACAGGTAAATACAAACTTTCACGCCGCGTTTTGCTTGAGAAGCCAGAGGGTTATGTTGAGCCACAGCGTCGTCCACGTGGTGATCGTCGTCCACGTCGTGACGGTGAGCGTCGCTTTGATGAGCGTCGTCCACGTCGTGAGAACAATAATTTTGAGAACAATGATTAATTGTTTGTTATAATACTATAATCAATCCCCCAGAAGCAGTCTATAAGCTTACTGGGGGATTTATTTCTCTATCTACAAAGCCAAGTAGAGTCTAAACCTAATTCTATTGGATGTATTCATCAATGAGATGACTTAAACGTGAGTATAGAAAGTGCTTATATTGATTTAAGCATCCAGCTAATAATCAACTATATGATTATCATTTAGTTATTAAACCAATAAATTTACCGATTGGACAAGGTATACATGTAGTACCCATGAAAATAAAATAAAACTTGCACGATAAAGATAAATAAAGGTTAAAACATTCTTGTTTTTAATTCTAAATACAATATCTTTGCACCGCGAGAGATAAAATAGAGTTTACAATATAAAACTAAAATGATTATGAAAAAGATTATGTTTTTGGTAGCTGCTTGTGCAGCTATGGTAGCTTGTAACAATGGCAAGACTACTGCAAACAACGAGGGTGCAGATTCTGCAGTTCAGGATTCAGCTGCTGCTGGCGACTCTGCTGTTTACGAGGGTTTGACACCTGCAGCTGATGTTGCTGGTATCAAGTATCGTGTTGCTTTGGCAAAGGATTCATCAAATGGTTTCAGCGTATCTGAGTCTTACATGAAGTCTGATTCTGAGGTTGATACTGTTTACAACTATACAGGTAACTATCAGGTTGTAGAGAAGGACGTTAAGGGTAAGAAGAATACTTACTACCAGTTCGAGTTGGGTAAGGACAACAAGACCAACTTCCTCGTAGTAAACGATTCTACACTTCGTCTTGTTAACTCTGACTTCGAGGAGCCAGCAGTAAATACAAAGGATATGAACTACGACTTGAAGTTGAAGTAAGAAGAATCTGTAAACAAAACATTAATATAAAAGGGCTTGCCAAGGGATTATACCTTGTGCAAGCCCTTTTTCTGTAGGGTAGGGATGAATCGTCTTTATCATGTAATGAATGCTTCTCTTCGATTGTATGGCTCTTTTCTAATGGTATGTAGTGTTTATTATAAGAATAGATAGGAGTGTGTTTAGGCTTTCGCACTATAGGTGTTCATGCTCCGCACGATGTGTGCTAAGCCTCCGCACCATTGGTGCGGAGCGTTAACACGAATGGTGACGATGAGAATATTGATGCTTTCTCGTCGTATATTTCCATAGAAAACACTAATGATTGGTCAGTGAGTGATGCTTATCAAGACTGCATAAAACGCTTTATATGACTGCTGAAACTCCTTATAGAAACAAAAATAGGGACATGCCTGTGCCCCTATTTGATATTGCAATGTAGCAAGAATGACTCTTATCTTCTTGCCATGAAGTAGCTTGTACCAGCCTGCATCTGGCGAACCTCGTATACACCATTTGCATCAAGTGTAACGTCTGCAGTCAAACCATTGTTGAGGAATGCCTTTACAGAACCATCACCATTGAAGTGAATAATCTTCTGCTCCTTACCCTCAGCATTCATATACCATGTGTTCTCCTGCTTGTTATAAGTGAAGTAAAATACGCTACCATCTGGCTTTGTAATCTGGTAACCATTCTCGAGATACTTTACAGCATAAATCAAACCATCGTCACCCTTGATGTTGCGTGTTTTACCAACGCGGTTAGCAACAGGATTATCACCTGTCCAGAATTCAATACTGTTGAGTACGAGTGCATCAGCAGCACTACAGAATGCGTAGGCAGGAGAAATTACGAGGAAGATAATCTCATTGAGGAACTTAGATTTTGTAGCGTGCTTGTTCCACTTTGCGAGTTTGTTGAACAAAGCAAATGAACCTACACATGAACTCATGAGTGTTGCGCCAAGCAAGAGGGCAACCATAGACTTGATTCCTTTTGTTTTCATAACTTTTAAATTAGTTTATTTGGTGAATATTAATCTATTATTACTAAGCGGTTTAATTTATGTCTACAAAAATAACACTCTTATTTTTATTAAGAAATAATTTTATTTTATGATATTGAATGTTTGGTGTTTTTAACTTGATAAGTTAATGTTTTTGACATAACAAACGCTTTTGTTAACGCTTTTTTTAACCTGAATCGGTTATTAGGGTCTAAACATATTTTGTTTTATTATCGATTAGATTGGCTGTCTTTTGGGCGTAGGCGTAGCGGGCTATGTCAAGTTGGAAAGACAGACAAGATGCCAATAAGAAAATAAAAGATGTTAGGACACAAAATGCCATAGTTATGAAAACTATTCATATTGTGGTCTAATAACCTATTCGGGTTTAGATTGTGTGGAGGTTGATTTACCAATTACTCGACAGAGTTTCATCACTTCTTCCTCGAAAGTTTCTTTGTTAATGGCTTTCCCCTTTAAGACAGAACGATAGTTATAGATGGTCTGTGGAGAGTAGAACAGCAGGTCAGCTATCTCGGCACTTTCCTTTACGCCTAATCGGATAAGTGCCATAATGCGCTGTTCTGTAGTGAGTTCATCGGTACTTTTGTTCTGAATCTGCCCTTCTGGTAAGAGTAGGCTGTTTAACTCCTCAGTAAAGTCTGGATAGAGATCGAGGAACGCTTTATCAAAGCGAGAGAGGAATGTAGCAGCGTCTTCTTCAGATAATCGTTCTGATGAAAGCTGACTAAGCAATTCAGTGGTTTGATTGGCTTTAATCTTTCTTTTAACCAATGTCTGTTGTTTCTTGAGTCGGGCAATATACTTTGCACAAAGGTCGATATACAATTTTGCTAATCTCTCGCGTTTACGGTTGGTATCAACAAGTAACGCATTGAGGTCGTGTAGTTGAGTATTCAACCCTTTTTGCTGGGTATTCAGTTCAGAGAGTTGGTTGTTATTCTTTTGCAATTCCTGTTGCTGAAGACTAAGGCGTTTGGTTTGTTTAACGATATAAAAGACTGCAGAAAGCAGGAAGAGTAGAAGTAGCGAGATAACGGTGATGGCTGTCATCTGCACTTTGTTGCGCTGGTTAAGCGTCTGCTGATAGCTACTTACAATCACTGGTAGCTTGCTTGATATCTCAATAATGCGGAGTCTGTTATTATAGAAATGAGCATCCTCGAGTGCTGTCTGAATATATTGTTGTGCAAGGTCAAGCTCATCTTTGTTGTGTTCAAAGATGTACATTGCAAGGTTTTGGAGGGCAAAGTTCTCCATCGTACAGTTCTCTATATCTGCAATACTCGACAATAAAAGGAACTCTTCTTGCTTTTCTGTATTTCCCTCGTTGCCATAACCACCAGAGAGCGCAAAGCACGACATGGCATAGAATCGGGATTTTTGGGGTAACTGCTTTATGGCTTTAAGGTAATGAGCACGTGCTGCTTGTGGATTATTCAATACAAAAACAGCGTATTCACCGAGGTAATACTCGTAAGTTTTATCGGTTTCATCGCAAAAAGGCATAGCCTTCTTAAGATAATCTTTTGCCTTTAATCGGTGTGTTGGCGTATAGGTCTTATCGTTACAGAAGTCTGCCCAATAGGTGTGAATACGGAAGAGTGAGAAGTAATAATCAAAGTGTTGTGCCTTGCCAAGAACCGTTGTGTCCACCTGTTCTATTTCATGAATAGCCTCATTATATAAGCCACCAATGGATAATAGCTCTGCCTTACTGATGGTATTACTATTGTAATAGTAGGTGTTCTGCGTCTCTTTTGCAAGTTTGATACCTTTGTTTAGGTATGTCATTGCAGAGTCAAATTGGAAGACATAGTATTCTTCAAATAGCTGTTCGTAGGTCTGTAGACGTTTAAGCGTATTCTCACTGGTTGTGAGATTCTGCTTTAGTCGGTTGATATCTTTATTCTTATTGTCGATAAGTGCATTGCGTTGCTCCAACAAATTGTCTAACTTTTGTCGTAGCTGTTGTGTCTTACTACCAGCAGATAATGTCGTTGGCAGTAGCAAGAAGAGTATATATAATAAGCTTCTTTTCATCGTTTAATTGCTAATGAGTACAAAGATAATACTTTACTTGAAAATAGAGGACATCTACTTCAATAAATTATTATTATCATTTAAAGGGTTGATAATAAGTTGTTTGTAATTAATAACAACATAGCTTCATCTACTTGAGTACTACTATCGGTAGTTACTTCAATTCTTTTTACTATCTTTGCATAAAATCAAATAATTGCTCTTACAATCTTTAAATAGAAGTTATAATCATTTTTATACTTTAACAAAACAATGAAGAAAACCAATATTGCCCTTATTGGGCTACTAATGGGGTGGGCAAGCATTGCGAATGCGCAGACTGTAAAGTCTCCTAACGGTAATGTTGCAGTTACTTTCTCATTAACAGGGAATGGAGTGCCTACTTATGAGATGACTTATAAGGGTAAGGCTGTTGTAAAGCCTTCGCACTTAGGTTTGGAATTAGCTAAGAACAAACATGCCAGCAAGGGCATGAATGAAACCAGTCTTATGGATGGTTTCGAGAAGACAGCTACTAAGACTACAACTTTCGATGAGATTTGGAAGCCTGTTTGGGGTGAGACTGCTACCATTCGTAACCACTACAATGAGTTGGAAGTAGATCTCAATCAGCCAAGCAGCAAGCGTAACATTGTTATCCGTTTCCGTGTTTATGACGATGGAATGGGCCTTCGTTACGAATTCCCACAACAGCCAGAACTGAACTACTTTATTATAAAGGATGAGCATACACAGTTTGCTATGGCTGGCGATCATACAGCTTGGTGGCTTCCTGGAGACTATGATACACAGGAGCAGGAGACACAGGAATCAAAACTTTCTGAAATCCGTAAGCGTTTCCACGATGCTGTAAACTGGGACAACTCATCTGTTTCTGTATTCTCAGAAACGGGTGTTCAGACCTCTTTACAGATGAAGTCTAATGATGGCTTGTATATTAATATTCATGAAGCGGCATGTGCAAGCTATGCTACAATGCACTTGAATCTGGACGACAAAACAATGACTTTCGAGTCATGGCTTACTCCTGACGCTACTGGTTTGAAGGGATTCATGCAGACTCCTTGCGAAACTCCTTGGCGTACGGTGATGGTTAGCGATGATGCACGTGATATGCTTGCTAATAACCTTATCCTCAATCTTAACGAACCTTGTAAGATTGAAGACACGTCATGGATTCATCCGACAAAGTACTGTGGTGTTTGGTGGGAGATGATTGCTGGTGCTAAGTCTTGGGCTTATACGGATGAGTTCAGTTCTGTTAAGCTTGATGAGACAGATTATGCACATGCAAAACCAAACGGACGTCACGCAGCCAACACTGCTAACGTGAAGAAATACATCGACTTTGCTGCTGCAAACGGCTTAGACCAGGTGTTGGTTGAGGGTTGGAATATTGGTTGGGAAGACTGGTTTGGTCACTGGAAAGACTATGTATTCGATTTCGTTACTCCTTATCCAGACTTTGATTTGAAAGGCTTGAATGAGTATGCACACTCTAAGGGTGTTAAGTTGATGATGCATCATGAGACTTCTTCAAGTACACAGAACTATGAGCGTCACATGGAAGATGCCTTTAATTTGATGAATAAGTATGGTTATGACGCTGTGAAGACTGGTTATGTGGGTGACATTATCCCACGTGGTGACCACCACTATTCACAGTCAATGAACAACCATTATCTCCATGTTATAAAGGAAGCTGCTAAGCATCATATTATGGTGAATGGACATGAAGCAACTCGTCCTACGGGTCTTTGTCGTACATGGCCTAACCTTGTTGGTAACGAGTCAGCACGTGGAACAGAGTATGAAGCATTCGGTGGTAGTGATCCTAACCACACTGTTATCCTTCCATTTACTCGTCTTCAGGGCGGACCAATGGATTATACCCCTGGTATTCTTGAGACTCAGCTCTCAACATGGTGTGATAATAAGAGCTATGTACACACAACTCTCGTGGGTCAGCTTGCACTTTATTTAACGATGTATAGTCCACTTCAGATGGCTGCTGACCTTCCTGAGAACTATCAGAAGTATAACGATGCTTTCCAATTCATTAAGGATGTAGCTTGTGATTGGGACGACAGCAAATACCTTGAGGCGGAACCAGCACGCTACGTGACTGTTGCGCGTAAGGCAAAGGGTACTAATAACTGGTTTGTTGGTGGAAAGACTGGTCTTGCACCACACCTTAGTGTTCTCAAACTCGACTTCCTTGATAAGGGTCGTAAGTATGAGGCTACCATCTACGCAGATGCTAAGGACGCTGATTACGAGAAGAATCCAAAGGCTTACACCATTACTAAGCGTACTGTTAAGAAGGGTGATGTTCTCAAGCTTCAGCAGGTTCGTGGAGGTGGTTTTGCCATCAGCTTGAAAGCACTTTAAGCCATTAATTTTTTTCGGTATTAACCGATGGCAATATAATATAAGATAGAAGTGCCGCAGAGAAGCGTGATTGCTCAGAAAATCAAAGGGTTATATCCTTTGAAAGATGGCTACGTTTCTCTGCGGACATTCTATCTCTTACACGAAGCGTCTAACTTACTTACATTACTACATACTGAAACCATTAATTGTAACGTTACATAAGAGATGATATCATGTCCCAAAATAAGAATGAAGCAAATGAAGAAAATTGCAATCATCTGTGTAATATTATGTACGCCATTACTTATTAATGCACAGACCCAAATACCAACACTTGACGATCTCGACCATGAGATAGCCATGTCATCCCAGTATGACAAACAATATGAAGATGTTATACGTAATGTAAAGAAGCAACTTCATGCTGCAAAGAGCTTGGAGACTCGTTGCGAATTGTCTGACAAGCTATTCAATCTTTATACATCTTATTCTGTAGACTCTGCTATAGTCTACGCTATGGAAAAGCAGAAAATAGCAAAGGCAATGGGCAATCAGAGTAAGGTAAATGATGCAAAACTTAATCTTGCCTACCTCTTGATAAGGGGTGGAGAACTCAAGGATGCAAGCGATATTATTAATTCCATTCCTCGAAGTGGGATAAGCCAAGACTTGTCTTTCTATTATTTCTCAACGCGAAAGACCCTCTATCGTACGCTTGCTGATGCTGCTTTAATCCCTTCGCAGAGGAAGATGTACAAGCAGATGGAGAAACTTTGTAACGATTCTGTCGTTGATAATAACCAATCTCCTGACATTTGGTCACGTGCAGAACAGCTTGTTAATCGCCAACAGTATGAACAAGCGAAGAAAATTCTCCTTGATGCCTATCGCCACTTGAAACCTGGTGACCGTCAAACAGCATTTGTGTCAATCTCGCTTGCTGATATTTATGGTAGGGAGAAGAATGTGGAAGCTCAAAAGCAATACCTCATTGCAGCTGCTATCTCTGATATACGCAACTCAGTAAAGGAATATCTTGCCCTACAGCAATTGGCTACGATCCTTTTTGAAGAAGGTGATACAAAACGTGCTTATGCCTATATGGACCACGCTATGAACGACGCTGTGTTCTGTAATGCACGTCAGCGTACAATTGCTATGGCTGACGTTTGGCCAGCAATAGAAAAGTCACATGAGCGTGAAACAAAGAGTCGTACACTCAAACTTACAGCCGCTCTTGTGCTGATAAGCCTCATGTCTATCTTCTTGTTGGTTATGATTATCTATACGCGTCGTCGTGTTGTAGAATTGCGTGCTATTCGTGCGCGTCTTTCTAACACAAATGAATTGCTGAAAGAATCAAATAATATTAAGGATGAGTATTATTGCTGTCCGGTAAAAATAAACTGAAAGTTCTGTATCTCTTTATTCATCGGTGTTGCAGCCGTTTTACTTATCTAGGGGCTTGGTTCTTAGTTTTAAACTGTAAGCATTATAAAATGCGCTTATTTTGACAAGGAAAGCCCTATAATAACCAAATAAATTAATGAAATCATAAGTTTAAGCCTATTTTATCTAACACAGATAACTCCAAAAAAGTTTTATCGGACACCAATAGATGAGTATATCACTCGCTTCCTTAGCGAGTGTTCTGCTTACATCGACAAACTCGACAGCTATCGTAAACAGATTTATCGTCTTGTTACAGCCAATAAGCGCACAGAACTGCTGAACACATTGAAGTCACAGGAGATAATCGACCGTGAGTTAGATTCCTTCTATTCAAGTTTTGATGAGACCTTCCTCGGTCTTTTCCCAAACTTTGTGGAAGATTTCAACGCATTGCTCAAACCAGAGGAGAGGATTATTCCTAAACAAGCAGGACATCTCTCTACTGATCTTCGCATCTTTGCACTCATTCGCCTTGGCGTAAGTGAGAATGAGCTTATATGTTCTTTCCTTTGCTGCTCAAAAGCAACGGTCTATGCTTACCGTTCTCGTGTACGTCTGAAGTCTATTGATCCTGATAAATTCGATGAAATGGTACAAAAACTATAAGTTGAGACCATTTCCTCTTCCCTAATTTATAAATCGAAGAACTGTCATTGTGCGACATTCCAGCATCTTGTTTGTTGGTCTGTCGCACGTTTCTTAAAAATTGCTTAACTTGCTTTTCTTTTCCTTTTAATCCCCTTTTATCATTTTTGGAGGTCATTTTCCGTTCAATGTGTAGATTGTACTTCGTATAGTCTTAACGGAAGAAATGAAGTTACTCATTAAACAAACAACATTGCTAAGACACTCAGCTATCTATTCTATGATTATCTTCTGCCATAGAAAACTCCTTCAGTTTAATACTGCAAAATCACAGACAAAGCGCAGAAAAATCATTACAAAACCTCAAGCAAAACAACTATAAATAACGACAAAAACACGAATAAAAGACAAGCTTATAACCAACAGGAAATCAATTGGTTATAAAACAGCAAAATAAAAGGTGCTTAATTGGACTTCAAAAGGGCGTTAGTAAGGGTCCTAAAGGGCACCTTTTACAAGTCTATTAAGCGTCTTTAAGAAGCCAAAAGAGCATGTATTGGTTTTGAACCACATGAAAATTATTTACACACAGCTATAAAGTGAGAATAAGAAATTTGAAGATTACGAATAGCGATAATATCGATTTGCATATTATCTTATAGTTTATTCCCCGTGTAAGACCGACTAATTGCATACATCCACACCATACAAGCGTGTAAACTTTGACTCTATTTCCAATCCATGTATCTAACAGAAGCCGCCTCTTTACATATAGAATAAAAGAAGAAAGGCTTCGCATCACTGCGAAGCCTTTCGTTTAACATCAAACTTACTCACGTAAGTTTTGTGTCCTTGTACTAACTCAAATAATTAACTTTAATAACGACTATTTTTCTATTTGACATTGCAAAGTTACAAAAAAAAACACATAAAAAAAATGTAATTCACGAATATTCGATGACACTTTTAGACTTTATAACAGTACAAGTGTTTTCATAGTATTTTTTTAATAGGTTATGATAAAATACTTAAATCTATCAACTTTTTTTTAGATTTCTCATCGCTTCCTCTGTACTCTATCCGCTCTTTTTCTTCCATTCCATTGATTTATAAAGGGTTTTATTTGCTCATCTCAACTTCTTAACGTACCTTTGCAGCCAATTAAAGGTAACATACCACCTGAGAGTCTGCGTACTGACTGGTTGAAGCCCGTCGCAGGCAAGTGTCTTTTTAGTGGGTTCGTTTGGTGGTTAGCTTACCTTTTATATAGGATAATAAATAATAAACAAACGAATTTGAAGACATTTGAAGAGTTAGGTGTGAGCGAAGAGATTCGTCGCGCCATTAGTGAGCTTGGATTTGAAAATCCAATGCCTGTACAGGAAGAAGTAATCCCTTATTTACTTGGTAATCGTAACGACGTCATCGCACTGGCACAGACTGGTACGGGTAAGACGGCTGCATTCGGTTTGCCTTTGCTGCAACGTATTGATACAAGCAGCAAGGAGACGCAGGCTATCGTACTTAGTCCTACGCGTGAACTTTGTTTGCAGATTGCTGATGACTTGAAGGAATTCAGTAAGTATATCCCTCATCTACATATCGCAGCGGTTTATGGCGGTGCGTCTATTGACACACAGATTCGCCAGTTGCGTCATGGTGTACAGATTATCGTAGCTACACCAGGTCGTCTGATTGACCTTATGCACCGTGGTAAGGCTCGTCTTGACAAGGTTAGAAACGTTGTTTTGGACGAGGCTGACGAGATGCTGAACATGGGTTTCCAAGAGAGTATCACTGAGATATTGACGGGTGTACCTGAAGACCGTAACACATTGTTGTTCTCTGCTACGATGAGTCGTGAGGTAGAGCGTGTTGCAAAGGGTTATCTGCACGACTATAAAGAGATTGTTGTGGGTAGCCGTAACGAGGGTGCTGAGAGTGTAAACCATATTTATTATATGGTGAATGCACGCGACAAGTACCTTGCCTTGAAGCGATTGGTTGACTTCTATCCAAAGATTTATGCAATTGTGTTCTGCCGTACAAAGGCTGAGACGCAGGAGATTGCCGATAAGTTGATTAAGGACGGATATAATGCTGAGGCATTGCATGGCGACCTCTCACAGCAGCAGCGTGACCTCACGATGCAGAAGTTCCGCTCACATCTCACACAGATTCTCGTCGCTACAGACGTTGCAGCACGTGGATTGGATGTGAACGACTTGACACACGTTATCAACTATGGCTTGCCTGATGATATCGAGAACTATACCCACCGCTCTGGCCGTACAGGTCGTGCAGGAAAGAAGGGTACTTCTATCTCAATTATTCACTCACGTGAGAAGTATAAGGTACGTAATATTGAGCGCGAAATCAGTAAGGAATTTGTTGACGGAACACTGCCTTCACCAGAGGAAATCTGTAAGAAGCAGCTGTTTAAGACAATGGATGACATCCTGAAGACAGACGTTGATGAGGACCAGATTGCACCTTATATGAAGGATATCAACCGCCAATTCGAGTATATCGATAAGGAGGTTGTCATCAAGAAGATTGTTTCTGCAACCTTCGGTCGCTTCCTTGACTATTATAAGAATGCTCAGGAGATTGAGAAGCCATCGTCACGTAGTGCACGTGAAGATAGCCGTGGCGCAAGAGGTGAAGGCAGAGGAAGTCGCAGCCGTGGTCCACGTAAGGCGGAGAGTGGTTATAAGCGACTCTTTATCAACTTAGGTAAGGCAGATGGTTTCTATCCGGGTGAGGTGATGCAGTTTGTCAATAAGAACGTGCATGGCAAGCAGGCTGTAGGACATATCGACCTCCTTGCTAAGCAGAGCTACATCGAAGTACCAGAGCAGGACGCCCAGAAGGTGATGCAATCGCTGGACGGTGCAACCTATAAAGGACGTAAGGTGCGTTGTAACGATGCAGAAGAAGGTGGTCACGGTCGCTCATCTAATGGTCGTTCATCTGGTGGCAATGGTCGCTCTGCAAGCGGTCGTGGTGGTTACGGCAGCCGTGGCGAAGGTCGTCAGGACACTCGTGAGCGCAAGGGCCGTGGTCGTCGCCAGTATGATGACAATCCTTTCGGAGGACAGCATAAGTTCAAGAAAGATGATTGGAAGGAACTAATGAAGGGTGGTCCTGCTAAGTTGAAGGGCGAAGAGCCTGACTTTTCTGAGGAAGGTTGGGCAAGACGTAGACCAAAGAAGTAAAAGACCCCACCCCGACCCTCCCCAAAGGGGAGGGAGACTTAGCGTATAACATTGGAGAGGCTTTCGATAAATTGGCTATACATCAATCATATATTGTATAGCGCATTGCTATCTTCATGAGTGGTGTTAAGCCTCCGCACCATTGGTGCAGAGCATCAGCACGAGTAGTGCGGAGCCTCAACACGATGGCTAAAAAGGGGAGAAAACGACTATTGTTAGCATTATATTACACCTTTTCCAGTAATAACTATGTACAAAATCATAGCCAGTTTATACCGTTTTAATATGAGAGGGGCTAACAGAAGCATTCCTTATTTTGCTACCTTGACAAACCTTCTCGCACTGTTTACACTTTGTTTCTTTATAATAATTGGTTTATTAAATATGCAGAGTGTATTAAATTTTTGGCATACAGGCTCAAAATCAGGGGATTACCTAATAGGTGCGATTGTTGCTATTCCTTTATACCTCTTAATGTTTCTGCTATTTCCCGAACGAAAGATGAAAGAACAAGAGGCATTACTGACAAAGAAAGAATATAAACTGGGACTATTCTGTTATGTTTTGTTGCTAATAATATTAATGATTATCCTTTTCTCTATTATCTAAAAAGATATTAGATGCTTGTTGTAAAAGTCAATAAATACACTTATAGATACACCTTCACAAAATAAAAGAGGTACGTTCATTCTTGAACATACCTCTTTTAATATATTAAGAGTAACCCTTACTGTGGGTTAATTTCCTTCAAAAGGCGGTCAGCGTGACCCCACTTATCCATCAAGTAGAGGACGAAGCGGATGTCAACACCAATACAACGTGCGAGCTTACGATCGAAGTTGATGTCGCTTGAAAGGCTATCCCAGTTGCCGTCGAAAGCAAGACCAATCAGGCGACCCTTACCATCGAACATTGGAGAACCTGAGTTACCACCAGTGATATCATTGTTAGTAAGGAAGCAAAGCTGCATCTTACCAGTTCTCTTATCAGTATAACGACCGAAGTCCTTAGCACTCATAAGGTCCATCATGATAGGCTCAACCTTGTAGTCCTCAAGTTTCTTGCCCTTCTTCATCTTCTCAACAATACTCTCAGCTGTGGTGTAGTAGTTGCTATC
Organism: Prevotella melaninogenica; assembly: GCF_018127925.1. Taxonomy (NCBI): domain Bacteria; kingdom Pseudomonadati; phylum Bacteroidota; class Bacteroidia; order Bacteroidales; family Prevotellaceae; genus Prevotella; species Prevotella melaninogenica. The sequence continues at coordinate 1,409,388 of NZ_CP072348.1, forward strand.
GAAGCCACCAATCATATAGCCACCCACCTGTCCATAAGACATACGCATGGTGAAGTTGGCATCACTATAATGTGGCATATCCATCTCCATCTGTACCTTTGCCTCGCAGAGTTTCTTCTCTTCCTGCTCGATAGCAGCAAGTTTTTCTGCATAGCTGGTCATAACTTCCTGATAAACCATTACGAGCTGTATACCAAGTTGGATACCCGGGTCCTCAAAAGTCTTCTCATTATTAAAGAACTTGTAGTCCTTAGTGAGCAGATTACTCTTTGAATAGAGCCAGTCAGTGTACTTCTTATAGTTGTTACCGAACTTTGTCTTGATGAGTTTGAACTCCTCTGGCAGATATTGAGCAGGTACGTGTGCGGCATAATTCTTCAACATAGCGGCTGTCATCTCCTTATCAAGCGCAATATTCCAGTCGCTACTATTGTCCTTAAACTGCATATATTGCTTTGCTGAATCATCCTTATCTCCCTGTGGTTCGATTGCACCACGAGTGATATCAATAGCTCTCTGAACAAACTCTGACACCTTCCAGAATGACTCGTTCCAGTAAGCCTGAGCCAAAGCAACGTCATTGCTCTCTTTATAAAGGTTGGCCAACTTAGCAAAGTCAACATTTACAGTTGGGTCCTTCACTGTCTTCTCATCCAACCATCTTTGTATCTTAGCCTCATATTCAGCCTTCTGACGAATCAAACCGATGGAATCGATACATTTATTCATACCAATAGAGTTCTTCCAGTAGTTAGCTGATGTAACATACTTGTTCTCATATTGGAGGCGAGTCTTGCCGTTCTTGTCCATATACTTCTTCATAAGAGCGAGCTTGATGTCGCGAGCCTGCACACGTACAGTGTTCTCTATATCTCTACGCTGCTGTATACCGTATGACGACAAGTAACGACTTGTAGAACCCGGATAGCCAATTGTCATCGCAAAATCCTTATCCTTATAACCCTCAAGACTTACAGGAGCCCAGTTTTCTGGCTGATAAGGCACATTATCCTTTGAATAAGCAGCTGGTCCGTTGGTCTTAGGATCGGCATAAATACGGAACACAGAGAAGTCACTTGTCTGTCGTGGCCACATCCAGTTGTCTGTTTCACCACCAAACTTACCCATACTCTTTGGAACAGTAAATACCAAACGAACATCTTGGAAGTCCTGATATGTAGTGGCATAATACTTATTTCCCTCATAGAAAGCATCTACACTGATATGCAAAGTCTTATCAATTGTCTTGATAGAGTCGGTCAAATGATTTGTAAGAGAATCGATAATCGCCTCTGTCTGTTCAGCATTCTTACCTGCAATAAGCTTATTAACACGAGGAGTAATATCCTCCTGCTTCTTCATGAAGGAAACAAAAAGGTCTTTGCTTGGGAGTTCTTCTGCATAGCTTTTTGCATAGAAACCATCCTTCATATAGTCATGTTCAACGGTTGAAAGGGCATTAATTGCACCGAATCCACAGTGGTGGTTGGTGAAAACAAGACCTTTCGGTGACACAACAACACCTGAGCAGAAGCCAGAAAAGTTGATAACAGAATTGCTAATAGCGTTAGGTGCACCGTAAAGCATGTTACGTGGCAACTGGAATCCTTCGGCTACCATTTGTTCATAGACGGCATCTGGCAAGTTGTAGAGCGTCCACATACCCTCGTCAGCATGCATGGATGTACTACCCAATGCAAGAAGTCCGGCAATAAGTAAAGTCGATTTCTTCATAATGATATTATTGATTAAATGATACTTGTTTATTTCTTTGCAAACCGACTGCGTAATTTTTGCAGCGGAAAGTCATGATAAAGCACGTGAGCTATAAAGAGAATAATCACCAATGTATTGATTCCCAAGGCTGCAGGAACGGGCAGATTAGCGTTAGTATAGGTGATAATGGCAAAGAAGAGACCACCTATCAGCAGATAGACAAAGATACTCTTCAATGGATAGTCTATCGGGTACTTACGCTGACCAACAATATATGACAGCACCATTGCCGTAGCATTGCCCAAGAAACCTGCCCAAGCACAAGCGATATAACCATATCTTGGTACGAAAATCACGTTGATTCCGATGATTACAGCACATCCAATGCCTGAGAAGTAGGCGCCCCAAATCGTTTTATCAATGAGTTTATACCAGAAACTAAGGTTGAAGTAAACACCTGTCATGATACCTCCTGCCATCACGATAGGTACCACCTTCAAGCCTACCCAGTAGTCACGACCGATGATATGGCGCAGAATATCCATATACCCCATTACCACCAAGAAGGCAAGGAGCGTAAAGATAATAAAAAACTTCATAGCTCTCGCATAGGTTTCCTTATTGTCTTTGTCGCGTGCCTTACCAAAGACGAATGGCTCATAGGCATAGCGAAAAGCCTGCGTAATCATCGACATAATCATTGCAATCTTACTTGCAGCACCAAAGATACCCAATTGTGTATGCGCATCATTGTCCTTGTAGACGTATGGGAAGATGATATAACCTGCCGTCTGATTAAGAATACCAGCTATACCAAGGAAAAGTATTGGCCAAGTATAGGACAACATCTTCTTTGCCAAAGGCATATCAAGCAACTTACCGCCTGCGAAGAAGCCATCTTTTAGCTCTTTCCAGAAACAGAAGGTGATAGTCGTTGTACATACAAGGTTGATATAGAAGGCATAACCCACCTCATGTCCGTCAAGGATAAGATAGTAAACAAGATTCAAAATGATGTTCAAAGCAATGAATAACAGTTTGAAAGTAGCGAACTTAATCGGACGTTTCTTGTATCTTAGATAGGCAAAAGGAATAGCCTGAAAGGCATCAATTGCTACCGTGACAGCCATAACCCACACATATGAAGGATGTTCCGAGTAACCCATAAAGTCGCAGATAGGCTGTAGGAAGACGAAGACCATTGCTATGAATAGCAGTGAAGAAAGCCCTACCAAAGACAAAGTAGTAGAGTAAACTTTCTTCGGATCTTGGTCAGTCTTATTGGCATAACGGAAGAAAGTCGTCTCCATTCCATAAGTCAAAACGACCAACAGCAACGCAGTATAGGCATAGATGTTTGTGATAACACCATAGCCACCGCTCGCCGCACTAATTTTCGCTGTATAGAGGGGTACAAGAAGGTAGTTTAAGAACCTTCCGATGATACTGCTCATTCCGTAGATAGCAGTGTCTTTTGCAAGTGATTTTAAATTTGCCATTGTTGTATTGTAGTTTAGCTTATTTGCCTTATTAGGCTAATAAGGCTTATAGGGCTAATAGCCCAATAGCTTAATAGATTCAATGATCTCCTAAAAGAATATATAGCAGATTGCGATTGCGGCAATTACACCAACCAAATCGGCTAATAGTCCACAAGCTAATGCATGACGTGTATACCTTATGCCGATGCTTCCGAAGTAAACCGCCAGGATATAGAAAGTAGTATCTGTTGAACCTTGGAAGATACAACTCAATCTGCCAACGAATGAGTCAACACCAAAAGTTTTCATTGATTCCAACATAAGACCACGTGCGCCACTACCAGAAAGCGGCTTCATAAAAGCAGTTGGGAGTGCATCTACGAATCTTGTGTCAAGTCCGCACTGCTCCACACACCACTTAATTCCCTGTATCAAAAGGTCCATTGCACCCGAAGCACGGAACACTCCAACAGCCACAAGGATAGCTACCAAATAAGGAATGATACGTACTGCGGTTTGGAATCCATCCTTCGCTCCTTCGATGAAAGCGTCATAAACGTTCACTTTCCGTAACAACGCCACAACGATGAAAAGCATGATTATCGACATGACAATCAAGTTAGAGGCAACAGATGACACCGTATTCGTCATCTGCTTATCCATCTGTCCGAATCCCCAAATTAACAATCCAACAAAGCCTATAATACCAACAAGCCCCAAAAACAATGTCGGGTGGAAAATATTGATACGCTGCCAAGTTGCCGTAATGAGGATACCAGCAATCGTAGCTACCGTTGTTGCCAACAGAATTGGGATAAACACATCCATAGGTTGTGCTGCACCGTTCATGCTTCGATAGCCAAGAATAGTCGTAGGGATGAGCGTCAGACCCGAAGTATTCAATACTAAGAACATTATCATCGGGTTAGTTGCCGTGTCTTTCTTTGTGTTCAGCTCTTGCATCTGCGCCATCGCCTTCAGTCCTGTAGGCGTAGCTGCATTGTCAAGTCCTAACATGTTCGAAGCTATATTCATAAAGATAGAACCCATAACAGGGTGATTCTTAGGAATATCAGGGAAGAGTTTTGAGAAGAAAGGGCTAAGCATACGTGCAAGAACATTGACAACACCAGCCTTTTCGCCAATCTTCATGATTCCTAACCACAGTGTCAAGACTCCTGTCAAGCCTATTGATGTTTCAAAGGCATTCTTAGATGAATCAAAGGTAGAGTTCATCATCTTCTCGAATATCGTTGTATCACCCATCAACAGAGAGATAATTCCGAAGACAAATGCTATTATGAAGAAACCTATCCAAATATAGTTCAGTGCCATTTATCGCTTTAAAACTGTTTTAATATGTCTGTTATGAATCAGAAGTGGGGACAGAAAGCCCCACAATGGCACCATTCTTTCCCAATGCAAAGATAAACATTTCTGTGTGAACCTACAGCATAATAAACTAAAAAGATGTTGTTAGCCTCCGTGTTTCTAACTGTTTTGCCGATAACAAGCTGTAGATTATTTTCGAAAGCGCTACCAAAACAACATTTATTAAGCCCTGTCTTTAGATGTTTTATCGATGATTAAACCGATTTGCATGTACAGTTTAGTCTTTTTAACATACGTAATTGTGTTTATGTTGTACGAAGTCTTTATCTTTGCAAACGTCTTTTTGGGATAGAATTTTATCTATTTCCGATTACTTTTATTACATAATTAGTCACTTTGCGAATAAAGATAGTAACAGCAAGACTATATGGGTATATTCGATTTCTTTAACAAGAATAAGCGTAAGGCGCAGCAAAATGAACAATGTCTCTTAGATGAAGAAGGGACAGGGGAGGCTGACCTATGGTCGAAGGCTTATGTGGCAGAGCCACAATGTTATGAAAAAGAGGGAAAAGAAAAGCTTTTGAATTTTGTTATAACAGAGGGAGTGAATACCATTCTACCAATGTATCCCAATGAGTTATATAAAAGCGAAGAAGAAAACTTCTCTGACATTCGTCTTACATTTGTAAGTACGACAAAGAAAGGTGAGGTGGTTGACTTACCTTTCTTTCATTGTGTACCCGCTTTATCCAACTACGCTGTGGAGTATAGAGAGCCTAACGTCCTGATTAGAGGACTGAATGCTGCGGAAATGGGCTTACTTATCTCTGGCGTAAAACAGTCGTTAAAACGTATCTAAACGTCTGGAATAGGATTCACAATATCAATCCAAATAAATTCCGGTTATGGTTGCAAGAGTTTCTTCCCATAATCGGATTCATCTTTTCACGACCGCTTTTTGTAAACTATTTTCGCACACTTCAATTCCTATACATGCTCTTTTGGCTTCTTAAAGACGCCCAATTGGCTTGCAAAAGGTGCCCTTTAGCAACGTTACTAACGCCCTTTTGAAGTCCAATTATTATCTTTAGGCCAAATCAAAAGATTGAGTCTAAAGAGCCGTTGTACTAAACCAAACAGAAGAGTGGTATGATACTTATCCCGAGTTCAGGTTAATACAAAAAGAGGATGTGCCTTCATTATTGACACACCCTCGCCTATGCTCTTTTCTGTAATCTGACACTTCTTCTTTACAAGAGATGATCGAAGAGAGCTTATTCAGGGACTGGACCGACACTTTCCTCTTTCTTTTTCTTCTCTTTCTTTTCCTCCTTCTCTTTCTCATCCTTCCACTCCTCCCAGTAGATAGTTTCAGACACCAGCGAACGAGTGGCAACCTTATTGCTTTGTGTGCGTGAGGTTTCAGGAATGAAGCGGACACGGATGCCTTTTATCTGCTTTGCCGTCACTTCTTCTGGCTTCGCAATTCCCTTGTCGGCATTGATAGTGTAGTAAAACGTGCCGACACCCTCCAACTTCACCGTGCGACCCTCTGCCATAAAGGACGCCAGCACACCGCCTAAATCTTTCAGTACAGCATACGTGTCACCACGACTCACCGTTGAAATCAATGCCAATCGGTCAGCCACTTGGTCTGTCGTTACGGGCTTCCCTACGGTTATCGCTTCTGGATACCATAGTCCTGTTAGCTTTTTCTTTACTTTCTTAAAAAATGCCATAATATTAATGTTTTAAAGTTGGTAAATATAATATGTAAATTATTTTCTTATTCGAGCCACCCTCGGTATGGGACTGAGGGTACCTAAGTATCATACTTAGGGTACCTGAGTATGATACTTAGACCCCCTAAGTATCATACTTTGGCACCCTGTTTATAAACCCTTGATTATCAGTCACTTACAAAGAGCCTATTTTTATTCTCTTTTGTCATGTTTTTTCGCATTAATTCTTGCCTTTTAGAGGACGATACCAGTAAAGGGGCAATCGCAAGAACTACTCGACTGCAGGCTCGACCCTGAACCCGCGGTCGCGGAGGCTGTACTCCACGTTGACTCTACCACTGTTGAAGTACAGCATGTACGCTTGCCGGCTCTCCCACGGGTGAGCACTTGACGACCAATAGTAGCCGTTGTCGCCAACGCGTTGCAGCTGCCCATTGACGTAGTAACCCAAGGCGGGCAGGTAGAAGTAATTGGTTGCGTCAGCGGCGGAAGGGACACCAGAATTGATACTAATGTTGTTGTTGACGTACTCCTTGTATGTTGTACGTAGGTCGGTTGAACCATCAGCGGGTTTCTCGGTGTCATAATGATTCTCTGCTTGTAATACAGACTTCTTCTTAAACCACATGCCGCCTTTATATAAGTGACCCATAGTAGTCCATAGTTCATCTGCATCCCAACGTGGATCGCCAAACATTACATACCAAGACAGCTCGTTGGCGTTTGGAAGGTCTTTGCAAGATGTGTGAGTAGCGGGGTTGCTTACGCCGTAACCTGGGTAACTTTCGTTGTAGTAACGAGGGTCAGTATTGCTCTTAGCAAAGACGTTGTTGTTATAGGCCGAGTTCAACACTGGCTGGTCTTTATTGGCTGACCACCATTCGTGCCCCTTCCAGTATTGATCCTGTGCATCCCACATGTAGTAATGGTCGCCGTCGTAATTCTTTATTTGCAAATCAGCTTCCATGTTGACATATTCATTCTTTGCAAAGGTATGAGAAGGAATAATCTTGGTAATTGTTCCCTCTATTTGTGTCGCAACATCCTTTACCCAGTAACGAATTCTTAATGTGTGTGTACCGGGCTTGATAACCATATAAGCACCATTGGTTGTTAAGCTGGCAGAAGTGTTTGTCAAAGGGAAACCATTTTGGTATGTACTTCCTGAGTTTCCTTTTGTTATAAGCTCTATCTTTTTACCAGAACCTGTACCTGTCAATGCACCAGTGCCAGTTGCTGCCGTTGGATCAAGGGTATAGGTAGATGTGATGTCGTTATCTGATGTTACCTCTATCTTCGTGAGATAGCAATACTTTAGTACATCATCGCTTGTGTAAGGCTTAAAGACGAGGTAAGCAGCCTTGTGGTCGAGTGCAAACTCAAACTCGTGGCTTGTAGCGTTGCGTGTTGCCTTGGCTATACCGCAATCGCCTGATGTGCCAAAGTGAGCGGTGGTGTTGGGCTCTGTTTGCGTTTGATTCGCAGAGATGGTTACTTGATCTTGATTACCATTCTTGCCAGGGTAATAAACCTCGTATGAAGACTTAGCAGTGTACTTACCAGGCATTAAGAATTTGAAAGATGCTGTCTTGCCTGTTGGCGAGTTGCTACTTTGCTTCCAATTACCGCTATCATCCTTTACCCAAATCTTATCGCCTGCTTCCCAATAGAATTTACCATCTGCCTCCATGGTTGTGCGTGTTGCAGGTTCGCCTGTGCTGAATGCAGTTAAACCTTTGTCGTCAGTTGTAGTTTTGCCGTTCTGTGCTAAATCATCATTTGCACAAGAGGCAAAAGCTAGTGTTAAACCACACACGACAGCCAAAGACGCTAGTCGTGTGATGAATGAATGTCGTTTCATTGTCTTCTTCATTTTTACTTAGTTCTCTTTGTTAATAACTTTCTGTTAGTCTTCCCAAGCGGAAAATTCTCCTTCGTTTTTATCGCCTACTTCCTGCCATGCTGGTGCTTGCTTAGCACTACTAATGGTTCCTCCAGGAGTTGCTGGATTATGCTGACCATTAAACGGAGACCCTACCATTAAATTTGTGGTTTCATTTACTTGAATTATCATGCAACGTGGTGCAGAATAATCCTTCTTTTCTTGTTTCTTTCTCATTGCTTTTTTGATTTGATTAAAAATAGTTGTTATCTACTCTCTATTATGTGGCTTTATTGCTCACCTTTTATTATATACATCCTGATAAACTCGTTATTTATTCTTCTTAATCACTTGCTTCCCCTCTCTACAGGCAGACAGCGTATTACCACTGCCTGCCCGAGAAATCAACGAGAGAAAACAAACTATTACTAGAGAATTACAAGTACTTGTTATGGTAAAATCAGTGCTTAAAATGTCCTTATTTTGCCTTTTAGATAGTTCGCAAATGGGCACAAAAAAGCGAACAAAGGAAACTTCGTAAAGTCCTTTGTTTACAACGGTTACGCCACGCTTCGCGCGCGCGTAGGATGGAAGAAAAAATGTATGATTAAACGCTAGGTGCGCCTGTGTGTGTGTGTGTGTGTGTGTGTGTGTGTGTTAGCAAAATATCTGAGACTACCAAATATAAAGCACTAAAAAAGGCAAAGAATTCAAAGTTTCTTTGCTTTGCTGAATTGGTCTGATATGTCATTGCTAATTTATTCACGACCGCAAAGGTAAGACATCTTTTTAGAATTAGCAAGGAAATCTTAAAGAAATTCACGATACCAAATAAGAGAAGGACCAGCTACTTAAAGGATACTATTCCGTCAGGAAAATATACTATTGAGATTGCTATTGCAAAGACTAAGCATTTCGGATTACGTATAGCAGGCATGAAGTTACGCTTATCCAATCAAGAAGCTATACGATATAAACTCGTTGAGGATTATATGCCTTATGCAGAAGAGCCTGAGAATAATCTGAGAGGATTTGAAGTAGAGGCAGGTTTAGCTACATTTTGCGATGCTAATGCTGTTTCAGCTTATGAGATTTTCAGTGATAAATGGTATGGAAATGACATAGAGAAGAATATATATGATGAATACTTTTCTACCTTATTCACTGAAAGTTATAAAAAATACCCTTCACTTCAAAGAAAAGATGGAGATTTCATTCGATGGTCTGTCCCCAACTCAAAGGAAGAAATAGTTATGGTTGCTTCAGGCTTAGGAAATGATTGGTACAATGCCTTTTGGGGCTATGACACACTCGGAGCAAGATGTGAATTAGTTACAATATTCAGGGTCTTCCGGAATTTGGAGTGATATCGTTAATATCTGATTCTCAATACCTTTTTTGGATTTCTATTCTTTTACATCCCTTTATTTACCGAATAGTAAAGAATGTAAAGTGCTAAAATAAAGACTACAAAATCTATACTTAGCTAATATGGGACATCCACACTACAAAGAGCTTATATTTAAGAGTTTACAATACTTATTTATCATCAAGAAACCTGAAAAACATAAAACCATCACTCCAAATTCCGGAAGAACCAATATTTATATCTCCAGAGTTGTTCTGATAGTATTATCCTGTTCTGTTTATCATGTGTTAAAGGTAACTTCTCCTCTTTTATCATAAGAAAAACGCCTTTTTAGGCTAAGTAACTTACATCTAATACCCTTTATCATCCACAAAGGTAATTACTTGCCCCTCTCTCCTCTTAGAGAGAGGGGTAAGGTAAGGTTTTATATTTTACAGCGTATACAACACCTGTATGACGGTCTGACCAACTGCTTGCAACGTATTCTTGTCGATATGTTCCATAGTGTCATTGACTGTATGCCATGTTGGACCGAAAGAGCTTTGCTGACAATCAGGATAGTAAGGAATGATATCAATAGTAGGAATACCTGCAAACTGGTTCACTGGAACATGATCGTCGGTAACCATGCCACCAACAGCATCAGGGAAGTAAGAGCCGAAACCAGCTCCCTTTGCAGCCTCCCACACACGGTTTACGACATCAGAAGCAAACTGAACAGACATTCCTTCACGATAGAACTGGGCACCTTCGCCCCCTACCATATCGAGAAGAATACCGAACTCAGGCTTAACAGGCGTTGGGAAGTTCTTTGCGTAGTATTGTGCACCTAATGCCCAAGAGTCACCATCGTCTTGATATCGAGTCTCCCAACGTGGTATTCCCCAGTCTTCAGCATCAAAGCATACGAAGTCAACACCTACTTTTAACTTCTTATCAGCCTGCAACTGACGTGCTAACTCAAGCATTACAGCCACTCCACTGGCACCATCATTCGCAGCCATAACAGGCTTCTTGTGGTTAGTAGAGTCTGGATCATTGTCTGCCCAAGGACGACTATCCCAGTGCGCACAGATTAAGATACGCTTCTTTGCTTCTGGATTAAAACGTGCAATGATATTAGTTGACTTCAAGACCGTACCGTCATAGGCTTTTAGATTGGCTTTCTGCTCCTGCACTTCACAGCCATACTCCTTGAATTTCTCTACTATCCACTTGCCACACTTATCATGTGCTGCAGAGTTCATCACACGTGGTCCGAAGTCACACTGTGCTGCTGTAAAGGCATATGCAGAGTCGGCATTAAACGTAGGACCGACTGGTTTTGCGGTAGCCACAGTGTCAGTAGCATTATCAGTGTTGCTTGCTTTCCCCTTACATCCATAGGCTACGGTTGCGAGGGACACTGCCAAGAGGCAGCCGAAAAAGATTTTTATATTCGTTTTCATTATTGATTGTTTTCTTATTCTCTCCCACTCTATCCCAAAGAGAGGGTGGAGAACCTTCTTTCTACTTATTTTCTAACGCTCTGTACCTGCGCCATTACACGCAGCCAGTTGCCTCCCCATATCTTTTCAATATCTCTTTCGCTATACTTACGACGCAAAAGATGAAGGGTGAAGTTGATCATTTCGCTCGCATCAGCCATACCTCGTACGGTGCCGTCACCATCAAAGTCGGTTCCAATACCAACATGGTCGATGCCCATAATGCTGATAGCATGCTCAAGATGGGCTATCGCATCCATCACTGTTGCCTCACTACCCTTCTTCAAGAAGCCTTGGTACATTGTGATATGAGCCACACCGCCCTTCTTTGCCAACGCTCGCATCTGGTCGTCGGTAAGGTTGCGAGGAACGTCACAGAGTGCTTTGCTATTAGAATGACTACATACGATTGGCATCGTACTAATCTCCAACGCATCGTAAAAACTCTTCTCTCCGCCGTGGCTTAAGTCGACCATAATACCGTTACGATTCATCTCCTTGATGACCTCTTCACCAAACTTACTTACTCCTCCATGGGTGTTGCAACCTCGTGCAGAGTCGCAGATGTCGTTATCACCATTGTGACAAAGGGTTATATAGGTCACACCACGCTGTGCAAAGTGCTTTACATTCTCAAGCTTATGCTCCAAAGCAAGACCGTTCTCAATAGCAAACATAATGCTCTTACGTCCCTTGCGCTTATCCTCGTAAAGGTCGGAAGGTGTACGAGCAATACAGATATAGCGTTGGTTTTGCTTAACAATTTCCTCTATTTTGTCGAAGATAAGGTTGGCATAGACAGCTGGTGAGAGCTGATTCAATGTCTCAATGAGATGAGGATTAAAGCGTTTCAAACCTTCAACATCAATCTTTGACGAAAAAGACTCGCCTATCTTCGGTTGTGGAAGGTAAGCAGCCATCGTCACAGCATCCTGTCTTCCTTCCGTCATCTTATGGAGATCGTAGAGAATACGTGAGTCACGTTGATCGAAGTTGACACCTTGTGGGAAGAACATAGGCGTATCGCAATGTGTATCAAGCGTCAAGATGCGCTGATGAAGTTGCTTAGCAAGGTAGAAGTTATTAGACTGTCCGACCAGCCACTGGAAGAGTTTACCTCCCTCTTCACCCATCCATTCGGGATGCCATTGCACTCCCATGATAGGCTTGAACTCGCTACTCTCAATGGCTTCTATCACTCCATCGGGCGAAAGTGCTGTCACACGGAAGTGCTTTCCAGCATCTTTCACTGCCTGATGGTGGAAACTATTGACCATAAGACGCTCTTCCTTATAGAGCGCATAGAGGACAGATGACTTGTTAAGGGTCACGCTATGCGTAGCTTCACAGCGTTCAGCGTCCTGTGAATGCTTTAATGTAGCAGCACGATAGGTTATTACCGTTTTGTCTTTGCTCAGTTTCTTTTCAACCGTTTCCTCCTCTCTTATATATTCATCATAGATATCTTGCTGTATCTTTCCACCTAAAGCGACAGCAAGGGCTTGCGCTCCACGGCAGATACCAAGGATAGGCAACTGACGATTAAACGCCAAACGGATAAGCATCAGTTCGGGTAAATCACGCTCAGCATTGATATTATGAAGTTTAGGAGAAGGCTCCTCGCCAAGCCACAGAGGATTGATATCAGCACCACCTGTAAGGAGAAGACCGTCAAGATGGTCAAGGGTGTTAATAAGCACATCCTTATCAGCCACAGGAGGAATAAGCATTGGGACTCCGCCCGCAGCTACCACCTGCTTATAATAGACATTCCTTAACGCTGCATCACCATTCATATAATTGGTAGTGATACCAATTATAGGCTTACGCTTTGCTTCAGGGAAAGTTGAATACACCTTATCGAGATGTGACTGAAGATCGTATTGCATTCTTATTCTTTTTTAAAAGATTGGTTTGTCGTTGACTTCTTTAGAGCAATTCTTCTGCTATAGGTATCTCACGTTTGATACTTTGCTCAAGAGAAATAAGTGTTTCGGTTGATACGACACCTGAGATACCTTGCAACTGATTGTTAAGAAGGTCCATCAACTGCTCGTTGTCTTTTGCATAAAGCTTCACAAGCATTGTATAAGGACCCGTTGTAAAATGACATTCAACCACCTCTGGAATAGCACTGATACGTTCAACAACCTTCTTATACATAGAGCCACGCTCGAGGTTTAGTCCCACATAGGTGCAGGTTGTATAGCCTAAACTCTTAGGATTAACGTCGAAACCACTACCTGTTATGACTCCATTCTCTATGAGATGTTGTACGCGCTGGTGAATAGCAGCACGTGAAACGCCACACTGGGCAGCAACATCTTTAAAAGGCATACGAGCATTCTGCGAGAGGATACCCAATATTTTCTTGTCCAAACGATCTACTTTTTCCATGTTCTACGGTTGATATTATTTCTTAATTCTATGTTTCTAAAGCTTTAATTGATGACGAGCAAAAGTAGGGAATAATTATGGAACAGACAACAAAATGACATAAAAAATGCGCCACTTAGGCGCATTTTGTTTTTATTTTAAGCAAGAGAACAGTATTTCACTGCTTTTATCTTACTTTTTTACATTCTTCTTTGCCTTCTGAGCAGGAATCTTTTTAGCAGGTACGAGCTTTGCAGCATCAATCGTCTTTGACTCCTTTTCAGGTGCTGCCTCAATGCCTTTCAACTCAAGGGTGAAGATAAGTGTTGAGAAAGGAGCGATATCACGACCTGCACCACGCTCACCATAGGCAAGGTTTTGTGGGATAACAATCTCCCACTTTGAGCCTACAGGCATCATCTGCAACGCCTCAGTCCAACCCTTGATGAGTCCACCAACATTGAAGGTATCGAACTCTACGCCATGACGTGAAGTTGCATCGAATACCTTTCCATCAATGGTCTTGCCCTCATAGATAACCTGGACACGGTCAGCTGCTGTTGGTATAGGTCCATCACCCTTCTTAATGATACGATACTGAAGACCGTCAGCCATTGTTACAACACCCTCCTTCTTCTTGTTCTCTTCCAAGTAAGCCTCATTCTTTGCTTTTATCTCAGCATCTTTCTGTGCTTTCAACTCTACTTCTTTCTTCTCGAAGATTTGCTCAGCAGTAGCCTGCTTGAGGACAGTAGAATCCTTTGCCAAAGCTGCAATAAAGCCCTTATAAAGCAAATCTGGGTTAATTGGAGCCGATGTGCCTTCGAACTTAGATGCAATATTAGGCAACATGGTCTTGTCTACCTGTGAACTGATGAGCAATCCGGCTACATAAGCAGCAAAAGCAGAGTCTTTGCGATTAGCAATACCTTGACGCAAGCCACGCAGGAAGTCTGGCATCTGTGCTGGAGTAACACCAAACTGATTTGCAAGATAGTCGTCCAAGCCACGCGTCATAGACATACCTGCAGCATAGCTCAATGTATCAGAAGGTGAAGTCAGTACTACTGCGCCTTCTTTACATTCTACAGAACACTTCGCATTCTGCTTTCCTTTCTTCTTACTCTGTGCACTTGCAGTATTGAAGACTGAACCTGCTGCAACGAGCAGAGCCAGCATTATAAGTTTCTTCATTGTTTTGTCGTTTTTAAAGAAAAGGTTTTTCTATATTAAAAAGGATGTAGATTCGATGATTACTAAGCTTCAAGAAGTATATTACTAATCTTTAAGAAGTATGTATGTGTCTTCCTTTCCTATAAGACAAGAGTATCATTACTGAATTATTCTCATGAAAATAAAGAATTACTTTCATGAGAATAAATATTTATTTTCACGACAATAAAGATTTTCTTTCATGAAAATAATTCGTCATCATCGTGAAAATGGATTACAGCTGATGCTCTTCCATATAAGAAAGGAAGACTCATCGAACCATTATCAAGCTTTAGTTGATTACATACCTGGCTTACCCTGTGGCATACCTGACATACCCTGAGGCATACCTGGCTGACCTTCTGGAGCCTTCTCAATACCGAGTAACTCAACAGTAAAGATAAGTGTTGAGAATGGCTTGAGGTCTGGACTTGGCTGTTCAGCACCGTAACCAGCTGTATAAGGAATAGTAATCTCCCACTTAGCGCCAACAGGCATCTTAGTCAAAGCCTCTGTAAAACCTGGGATAACACCACCTACAGGCATTGTTGCACCATCACGCTGGTCGAAAACCTTACCATCAATAGTCTTACCAACATAGTTAATCTTAACAACATCAGAAGCCTTTGGTGTAGCACCAGAGCCTGCCTTGAGTTCCTTAACCTGTACACCCTGACCGATAGTCTTCACACCTTCCTTCTTAGCATTGGCAGCCATGTAAGCGTCACTCTTCTTCTTATTAGCACCATAAGTCTTCTCAGCGGCCTTCATCTGAATAGCCTTTGAAGTCTTCTGCTCAACTTCACGAGCCTGCTCTACAGTCATCTTCTGACCATGACCCTTTGCACTTGCTGCGAAACCAGCGAGGAAGTTAGCCAAAGAAACAGACTTTGTAGAGTCCTCACCAAAGATCTGGCGGTTGATCTGATTCTTGATAATCATGTTCATCTGCATACCTACGCCGATACCAGCATTGTAAGCAGCACGCTTCTTATCATCAGCATTCTGCGCACCATCGTTCATACCCTTGATAAACTCATCGATGTAAGCTGTATCAATCTGCATCTGCTGGAGATACTGCTTAACACTCTGACCCTGATCAATACCAAAAGCATAGCTCAAAGAGTCAACATCAGACTTCAAATCCTCCTTTGGAGCTGAATTACCACAAGCTGTGAAGCCTGCAGCTGCGATAGCCATAGCGGCTAAAAAATAAATTTTCTTCATTATTTTAATTGTTTAGTTTCTTAAGCAATATTATTAGCGTAGGCGATAGAGGACGTATATTGCAGTCTATTATCGCCTATACACCTTTCTTACTTTACCTCAATCAACTCTACGTCGAAGACAAGAGCAGCAAATGGAGGTATCTGTGCACCAGCACCACGCTCACCATATGCAAGGTTATAAGGGATGAAGAAGCGATACTTAGCACCTTCCTGCATAAGCTGCACACCCTCTGTCCAACCTGCGATAACCTGATTCAAGCCGAAAGTAGCTGGCTGATTGCGCTTATAAGAACTGTCAAAAACAGTACCATCAATCAGTGTTCCCTCATAATGACATACTACCTGATCTGTAGCTGAAGGCTTCTTACCGTCGCCCTCTTTCAATACCTGATACTGTAAACCTGAAGGTAAGGTTACAACACCATCCTTCTTACCGTTCTCAGCAAGGAAAGCCTCACCAGCAGCCTTTGCTACCTTACCAGCCTCAGCGGCTGCAGCCTGCTGCTTAGCCTCCTGCTCTTGGAAGAAGTTTTGTACGAGAGTCTGTGCTTCTGCATTGTCCACTTTCAGTTCTGAACCTGAAATAACATCCTTGATAGCCTGTGCGAAGTCGTCAATATTCAGTTCCTTTGCGCCCATTCCTGCGAGCTGTGAACCGATACCGATTCCCAGTGCATAGCTTAATTTGTCCATTATCGTTCTTAATATTATTAATAATTAATGTGCAAAGATACTATTTTTAAGGTATAGTTTTGCATTAATCGGATTAAAATTACTAAATTTGTCAAAGAGAATGGAGGATTACTGCGCAAGTTAAAGGTATCGACAAAAAACAAGAAGTAGATTATAAGAACTTCTTTTGTCCGAAACTCTATTTGCAAGTGTTTTAGAATTAATGCCTACAACTTTGTCCACCTCCTTCAAGCCTCAACTCATAAAAGACAGACATATGAAGAAAATCGTATTCTTAACAGGTGCTGGAATGTCCGTAGAAAGTGGCTTCAAGACCTTTCGCGGCAATGATGGATTATGGGAGGATTACCCTGTTGAACAGGTAGCTACGCACGAAGGCTGGGTAGCCAACCCCACACTCGTCAACAACTTCTACAACAATCTACGCAAAAAGCTCTATGCTGCCAAGCCTAACGAGGGTCATCGCCTTATCAAGGAACTTGAGAAAGACTATGATGTGACGGTGATTACGCAGAATGTTGACGACCTTCACGAGAAAGCTGGCTCTTTAAAGGTTATCCATCTACATGGAGAACTGACAAAGGTATGCTCAAGCAAGGCTCCTTACGACAGCCGTTACATAAAGAAACTACCTGAAGATAACTGCGAAGTAGCCCCTGGAGCATTGGCTGAAGATGGTAGTCTATTGCGTCCTTTCATTGTCTTTTTCGGTGAATCAGTCCCAATGATTGAACCCGCTGCAGAGGTTGTGGCACAGGCAGACATCCTTATTATCATCGGAACATCGCTGGTTGTTTACCCTGCTGCAGGTCTTGTGCAATACACCCGACCTGGAACTCCTATCTATCTGATTGACCCTGACGATACGCCTGCACATGCTTCTGGACGATTAACACATATCAAAAAGGGTGCAAGCGAAGGTATGAAAGAGTTGATTAAGCTATTGTAAGAAGTTGATTATAGCATCATAAGGAACTGATTACATCACATTCCCACACAGGAACAAATTCCTATTCATAATAAAAAGAGAACATATAAACTACCAAAATTCCATTCCCTATATTTTCATAGGGACAAAAACAAAAGCATATATCAATAAAGAAACAAATGAAGAAACTATTTTCACTCCTCTTCTTAGCCCTCATGACACTACCAATCATGGCTCAGAAGAATGTTTACAAGTTTAGTGTAAAGGACGGAAACGAGCATACCGTCAAATTGAAGGACTATAAGGGTAAGGTTCTGCTCATCGTTAACACAGCGACAAAATGTGGATTTACACCACAGTATGAGGCATTACAAAAGCTCTATGAAACCTATAAGAACCAAGGACTTGTCATCCTTGACTTCCCTTGTAATCAGTTTGGCGCACAGGCTCCGGGCTCTTTCCATGATATTCACGCTTTCTGTACAGGCAACTACGGAACAACTTTCCCACAGTTTGCAAAGATTAATGTCAATGGTCGTAACGAATCTCCGCTTTACACTTACCTAAAGGCTCAACAGCCATTCAAGGGCTTTGACATGAATAACAACATCGGTAAGTTCCTCGATGAGAAGTTCCGTGCAGAGAATCCGGACTACGCCAAAGACCCAAGTATCAAATGGAACTTCACAAAGTTCCTCATTGACAGACAGGGACACGTCATTGACCGCTTTGAGCCAACAGCTGATATGAAAGACGTTGAGGCTGGTATCAAGGCGGCATTAAAGATGAAGTAAAAGCTAAGAGAGCAATTAGCCTTATTGGGCTAATGAGCCTTATAAGGCTAATAAGCCCAATCCCCACAAACCAAAGCCGGCTAACACACAACCACGTGTCAGCCGGCTTTGTTCGTTTTATTGCTTAGGCAGATTAGTAGCCTTCGGCTTATTCTTATTAGATGACTTCTTCTTCACCTTAAACTTATCGAATCCCTTACCAAAGACCCCCATTACCTGACTCTGAGTTACGAAGGCATCTGGGTCGATATCATCAATCATACGATAAACATATGACGCTTCACGCTGGCGAGTTACTACGATAACAATCTTTATATCGCTACCCGTATAATAGCCCTTAGCATCGATTATCGTACTGGTACGATGGGGTTGGTCTTGCGATATCATATCACAAATCTCCTTATAACGCTCCGAAATGATAAGGAACTGCACCGAACGACGACTGGAGTTGATAACTTGATCAAGTACAAAAGAGGTGATAATCAAGTTTACATAACCATAGATAACCTGCTCCCAACTACGGAGAACAAGGTAACTTCCCGTTACGATGGTCATATCCACTAATAAGATAACACGTCCAAGAGAAATATCACGATATTTGTTGACTATCGCTGCGACGATATCCGAGCCACCAGAGCTACCATTATAGGAGAGTCCAAAAGCTAAACCAACACCACAAAACGACGCACCAATAATAGCTGCCATAAAAGGTTGCCCATGTAAGAGTCCCGGATGGGGAAAGACAGTACCCATAACCTTTGTGATAACTGTCAGCATCACAACGCCATAGATAGTGCGGATACAGAACTTTAAGCCTAAAACCTTCAGTGCAATGGCTAATAGAATTGCGTTTAGGACGAAATAAGTGTTAGCAACAGGGATTCCTTGACCCCAATTCAAAATGGAAGCAAGACCTGCTACGCCACCATTACCGATGTGATTAGGTAGTAGAAAAACCATCCAGCCGATAGCATAGGACAGCATACCTACGGCTATCATTACATAGTCTAAGATTTCCCGATAAAGGACTTTCTTATTAATCTTGTTAATCATACATTTAAGGATATGAGTGAAATGACGCTACAAATTTAGATAAAATTTCCGAAACAAAGCACTTGCACAGAAAAAATAGAGTACCTTTGCAGAAAATAATATATACCTTGAGGGTGTAGAAGAAGAGTCGTATACGGCAATTCATAGGGAAGCACAACACATATATCCATAAAAGACTGTATTTGACGGATATATTAACCATGTGCAAAGATATTATCTACACACTCTTCCACTTGCATCTTTTTGCAGAAAATTAGCAATATGCCAGAAGATTTTGACATACATGAAGAAAGGCTGAACTCGGTTGAGAAGGATTTCGAAAATGCTCTGCGCCCTCTGAAATTTAATGATTTCAGCGGACAGTCGAAGGTGGTCGAAAACCTCAGCGTCTTTGTTGAAGCCGCTAAGTTCCGTGGCGAACCGCTCGACCACACCCTCTTGCACGGTCCTCCGGGATTGGGTAAGACGACGTTGAGCAATATTATCGCTAACGAATTGGGCGTCGGTTTCAAGATTACCTCTGGTCCGGTACTCGACAAGCCGGGCGACCTTGCGGGTATTCTCACCTCTTTAGAGCCTAACGACGTCTTGTTTATTGACGAGATACACCGCCTTTCTCCTGTCGTAGAGGAGTATCTTTACTCTGCGATGGAGGACTATCGTATTGACATTATGATTGATAAGGGACCGTCTGCACGTTCTATCCAGATTGATCTCAACCCATTCACACTCGTTGGTGCAACGACACGAAGCGGACTGCTCACAGCTCCTCTCCGCGCTCGCTTTGGTATTAATCTCCATTTGGAGTATTATGATCCAGAGACTTTAAAGCGCATTATCAAGCGTTCGGCTGCCCTATTAAAAGTGCCTATCGTGGACGAAGCTGCGGATGAGATTGCGCGTCGCTCACGTGGTACGCCACGTATCTGTAACGCCCTACTCCGCCGTGTACGCGACTTCGCACAGGTGAAGGGTAATGGTACTATCACACCCGAAATCGCTACGATGTCACTACAGTCGTTGAACATTGACAAATATGGTTTGGACGAGATAGATAACAAGATTCTACTCACCATTATCGATAAGTTCCGTGGCGGTCCTGTAGGTGTCTCAACCATTGCCACTGCTATCGGTGAGGATTCTGGTACAGTAGAAGAGGTTTACGAACCTTTCCTTATTATGGAAGGTTTCATCAAACGAACCCCTCGTGGACGTGTGGCAACACAGCTTGCCTACGACCATCTCGGACGAAACTCATATCAAGATAATCCTCTACAACCGGGATTATTCGATTAAAAGAGACTCCATTGCAAACGTTCACTATGAACAATGCAATGGAGTTTTTCTTTTAATCGTTCCCACAAGCGCTGATATTTGTAAACTATTTTCGTATGGTTCAAAACCAACACATGCTCTTTTAGCTTCTAAAAGACGCCTTATTGACTTGCAAAAGACGCCCTTTAAGACCCTTACTAACGCCCTTCTGAAGTCCAATTAAGCACCTTTTCTTACGCAGTTTTATAACCAACTGATTCCCTGACTGTTACAAACTCGCTTTTAAAACGTGTTTTTATCATTATTTGTAGAAGTTTTACTCGGATTTATGTAATAAATTTTCAAACCTTTATCTACAGATTTTCGAAGTATTAAATGAAAAAGTTTTCTTTGTCAGAGGATGATAATAAATTGCTAACACCTATCAAATCTCGAAATTTAAGAGGCTAATTATTCTTTTACAACTACATCTTTTTGAAGTGTCCTACTAATTTCCTAACTTTGTCGCCATGATTATTCAAATGCATAAACCAAAGGCAAGGATGGAAGAACTGGACTTTCTCAAGTTCGTCTTCATCACGTTGATGATTGCCTTCCACCTTACCTATATCGGCGACACCTACCCTGTTGCTAAACAGTTGGTCTATACTTTCCACATGCCGGGCTTCCTGTTAGTGTCGGGTTATCTGTTTAATGTGAATAAGTCGTGGGCTGCTTTGGGGAAAACAATGCTTTGGATTTTCATCCCTTACGCAGTGATGGAAAGCGGATATACCGTAATGGCTTCGCTACTCCCTATCCGTGAACACATTGATCATCTAACCGCAGGAGTACTGATTGACCATATCTTCCTTCATCCGATGGGCCCTTATTGGTACTTACATACCTTGATGATTTGCGGTATCTTCTATTATATCGCATTCAGAAAACCTGAAGGACGTTTTTCATCGGTATTGAAACAAGAGAAACCACTGCTGCCTATCAAAATGATGAGTTTGGAAAATCAAGTGCTATTAGGTAGATTTACACTTCTTGCTCTGTTCCTTTGGTTAATCTCTTACGGCTGCGAATTACTCTCAATAGCCAATGCAGCCTACTTCCTTGTAGGTGCTATCATACGTCAAGCAGTGGGCAATTTCCGTCTGGCTTTCCCTGCACGTTGGTGGACAATAGGACTTTTAGTAGTATGGTGCATCGACCCAACCCATTACGATAAAGCATCTTTTGCAGGTGCATGTTTGGTGTTTTTAGTTATCGGTTCGCTGTTGTGGATTTATCAATTAGGAATTCCTCAACCTCTGCGCGACCTCTTTCTCTTTATCGGGCGTAACACTTTACCCCTCTTACTCTTCTCCCCTATCTTCACGATTCTTGCCAAATTCTATCAGCCGTTGCTGCTTCGTGTGGAGCCGACGGGAATGTTCTTCCTTGTGGTCAGTGTGGTATTTGCCATTGCAGGCTCGTTTGGCATAACATGGTTGATGGATGTCACGGGCATCTCAAAGCTATTCTTTGGAAAGAAAGGGCTGATATAAAGAGGGAATTAAATTGTTATTGTTTATTAGGCTAATTGGCCCTATTAGCCTAATTAGCCCAATAAGGCTAATAAGGCTAATAAGTTTTCCCTAAATTCTTTCCTGCTTTAGTGGTTTTCCATCAAGCGTATAAGCTGTGAAGACACCATGCTCATAGGTCATAAAGGTAGCCACATTCCCACCTTTGGGGAAAGTGATAGAGCCGAGATTGCAAACAAGCGTACCCTCCTGCTGGGTGAGTTCCCAAAGATGTGTATGCCCATAGACAATCGCATCGAAATGACCTTTTGGCATTGTGGATTTGTTATAGATATGTCCATGTGTTAGGAAAATCTTTCGTCCCTCATCAACTAACATCAAATAGTCGGACATCATTGGGAAATCAAGTAGCATCTGATCAACTTCTGCATCACAGTTTCCACGTACTGCCACGATGTTATTTGCACGTTTATTTAGTGCTTCCACTATCCCCTTAGCATCTATTCCCTCTGGGATAGAGTTACGTGGACCATAATTAAGTATGTCTCCAAGTATGCAAAGCATGTCACAATGCTCGCGATCATAGAATTGTAGCACCTTCTCCAGTGCTGGCAGACATCCGTGGATATCTGATACCAATAGATATTTCATATCACCTTGATTGTTTGTTTCTATGGCAAAGGTAATGTTATTTTCTCATATAACCTTTAATTTAACCCAAATCGCTCATTAGAGCCTCAACATATTTTGTTTTATTATCGAACAGATTAGCCTAAAAAAGAAAATATATTTCAATGGAAACAAACTCCTATTAACCATGTAAAAAGATGACATCCGCTCTTAATAGTTTCCTTGTAAGAATAACACTTACAAGCCTAAAAGACATCAAATGTTATTTTTCTTAATTATTTCCACGATTTTATTTGATTGTTTGAAACTTTTAGTTATATTTGCGACATAATTATCTATTACATACAACCTTACTTGAAAATAACATAAAGACCTGCCTTATGAATACGAAAAGACTCTTATTTTCTACCTTATTTATGCTGTCGGCAATCGTCAGCTTTGCCCAACAAGTATTCACTGCTTCGGGTGTTGTTGTCGACGAAACAGGTGAAACGATTATCGGTGCAACGGTTCAGGTAGTCGGTGACAGCAAACTGATTACAGCAACAGACATGGACGGTAAGTTTACACTCGCCAATATTAAGCCTGGTGCTAAGTTGGAAGTATCTTATGTCGGTATGAAAACCTTCACTGGTCCTGCCAAACCGACAATGAAGATTACGATGATTAACGACAACTCTGCGTTGGACGAGGTGGTTGTAACTGCCTTCGGTGAACAAAAGCGTTCGGCTTTTACAGGCTCTGCTGCCATTGTTGACTCTAAAAAGATTGAACATAAGCAGGTCAATAACGTAATGAGTAGTTTGAAAGGTGAGGCTGCTGGTGTTCAGATTATAGACAACAGCGGAGAACCTGGTTCAACCCCTTCTATCCGTGTACGTGGTTTTAGTAGTATTAGCGCAGGACAAAGCCCTCTGATTATAGTAGATGGTGCGCCTTACGATGGCGGTTGGAACAATCTTAATCCTGCCGATGTGGCATCTGTAACCGTATTGAAAGATGCGTCTTCTACCGCACTCTATGGAGCACGAGGAGCCAATGGTGTTATCATGGTGACAACAAAACATGCACAAGTTGGTAATGCGCATATTTCTGTTGATATGAGATGGGGTACGAATAGTCGTATTAAACGCTACTATGAAACTATCGATGATCCTGTTAAATACTATGAGGTTTACTATAATGCATTGTATAATTATCAACTGAAAGGACTCGGATTGACCCCTGCTCAAGCTACTATTGAGGCTAACAAACAACTCGTTGCACCTGGTGCAGCGGGTGGATTGGGATATCCAATATTTACTGTTCCAAACGGAGAACAGCTCATTGGGGAAGATGGTCGTATGAATCCACATGCCACTTTAGGACGTGTTATTGAGCATAATGGTAAACGTTATACTATCTTACCAGACGATTGGAAAAGTCTTGCCTTTCGTAACGGATTACGCAAAGAGTATGATGTAAACCTGACTGGAGGTAGCGATAAGATGCAATACTACCTTTCTTTGGGTTACTTAAACAATGAAGGTGTGGCATATCATTCGGACTTTGAACGTATTACCGTTCGTGCCAAAGCGGACTATGAAGCACGCAAATGGTTGAAAGTGGGTACGAACATGAACTTCTCTCGGGCTAAATACCATGTTATACCATCGGATGATAATGGTCTTTTCTATCAGTTAAATAATGTCGCACCTATCTATCCTGCCTTCATTCGTGATGAGCAAGGGAACATCATGACAGATGAGAATGGACAGATGTATGACTATGGTAATGGTGCAGTTATTGGACTAAGACGTCCTACGTTACCTAACATCAACCCATTACAAGAGAATGCATTGAATACGAATAGTTCGAAAGTTAATATGTATTCGCTCTATGGCTATGCGAATATCATGCCTCTTGAGGGATTAAAGATTACCCTTAATGGTACGGTGACCGTTAACAACTCACGTGCAACTGAGACGAAACAACCTTTCTATGGATACAGTCATACGGCTTATCCAACGGGTGTTGTGACCAGAACAAGTGATCAAACCTTCTCTTATAACTTCCAACAACTCGTGAATTACAATCATGACTTTGATCATCATCACATGGAATTGCTCCTTGGTCATGAGTTCTATCGCTACAACTACGAAAGCTTGTGGGGTACAAAACTTGGTATGGCATCCTACTTTACCAACCAAACGCTTGCTGGAGCAATAAAGATGGATAATACTGGAGAGTCTGGTAATAGCAAATATGAGTCTGAAGGCTTCTTCTTCCGTGGGCAATACGACTACGATCAGAAGTACTTTGGAAGTCTTTCTTTCCGTCGTGACGCCTCCAGTCGCTTTGATCCTCATCATCGTTGGGGTAACTTCTACTCCTTTGGTGGTGCTTGGACTATTACGAAAGAGCCTTTCATGAAGCCTTTCAAATGGTTGAATATGTTGAAACTAAAGGCTTCTTTCGGTCAGCAAGGTAATGATAATATTGGTGATTTCCACTATCTTGATACGTATAGTATCGTAAACACGAACAATAAGGTTGGATTAGTTCTCTCTGAAAAGGGTAACCCTAATATTACTTGGGAGACCAATAACAACTTCAATGCAGGCTTCGATTTTGAATTGTTCAATAGCCGTTTGCGTGGTAGTATTGAGTATTTCTATAAGAAAACAACTGATATGCTCTGCTTTGTCTTTGCTCCTTACTCTGCTGGTTACAAAGGAACGTATGACAATATTGGTGATATGACGAACAAAGGTGTGGAGGTTGACCTCGCTGCTACCGTCTTAAAGACTAAAAATATCTCATGGGATGTCAACGTGAATGCAACTACTTACAAGAATGAAATCATCAAACTCGCTGACGTCCTCAAAGCTGATCTCGTTGTAGATGGGCACCCTGGCTATAGTAGTGGCGAACGAATCTATGCCGAGGGACTTCCTATTTACGAGTGGTATATGCCTCGTTATGCTGGTGTCTCTAATGAAGGAAAGGCTATGTGGTACTACACGGATACTGATGGAACACTTAAGAAGACAGATGTCTATGGTAATGCGAGTTATTACTCATGTGGAAGTCCACACCCAGACCTCTATGGTGGCTTTGGAACGACGCTGAATGCGTATGGTTTCGACTTCTCAATCTCCTTCGCTTATTCATTAGGAGGACTCTCATACGACTATGGTTATGCAGGTTATATGGGTCCACCAAGTGGCACCTTAGGAGGAACAACTATCCATAAAGACGTTCTCAACGCATGGTCAGTAGACAATCCAAACAGTAATATCCCACGTTGGCAATACGACGACCCAAGCGTTAGTTCTCTCTGCGACCGTTTCCTCATCAGCGGTAGCTATCTAAGCTTACAGAATATCAACCTTGGCTACACCCTACCTAAGCTATGGGTAAGCAAGATTGGATTGGAGAATGTACGCATATATGTGGCTGCTGACAACGTATACTTTTGGAGTAAGCGTAAGGGATTCGACCCACGTGGTTCCTTCTCAGGAGGTAGTAGTACATCCATCTATAGCCCAACGAGAACCATCTCTGGTGGTATTAAACTAACATTCTAACCATCTTCTTACATTAATAGTACGTCATTATGAAACGCTTAATATCAAATTATTGGTGTCCGATAAAACTTTTTTGGAGTTATCTGTGTTAGATAAAATAGGCTTAAACTTATGATTTCATTAATTTATTTGGTTATTATAGGGCTTTCCTTGTCAAAATAAGCGCATTTTATAATGCTTACAGTTTAAAACTAAGAACCAAGCCCCTAGATAAGTAAAACGGCTGCAACACCGATGAATAAAGAGATACAGAACTTTCAGTTTATTTTTACCGGACAGCAATAATATCAAATCACATCATAACGTTGGCTATCGTTGCTATTACCTTTGGCTTTACTTCTTGTATCGATAGCATTGAACCGTCGGAAGTATTAACTTCTGACCAAGTAAGAAAGATGCCTTCTTCACAAGAAGGACTCATCAATGGTATCCTTTCTTATATGATAACCTTTGACTCTTGGGGCTCTGGTGACCCTCTCAACGACTGGGGTTATCCTTGTCAGATGCAATATAGGGAAGTATTAGGAAGTGATTTCCCTGTTTATAGTAGTAACTATAGCTATTGGACAACAGTGGAAAGCGGTGTCAACACTCGCTTCAAGGCTTATTACACCTATCGTTTCTACTACGATTTCATTGCTACCTGTAACAACGTAACAAGTGTAGTAGATCCTGCCACAGCCTCACCAACCTCTAAAAACTACTTAGGTATAGCTCTGGCTTATCGTGCAATGGCTTATCTTGACATAGCTCGTCAGTTCGAATTCAAGAAGACTGGCATTACAAGTTTGGATGATAAGGCGACAAAAAATGGGATATGGGGGCTCACAGTTCCTATCGTTACCGAAAAGACAACGAAAGAAATGCAACGTCACAATCCACGTGCTCCGTTCTATAAGATGTATCGCTTCATCCTTACTGACCTCAACCATGCCGAGGAGTATCTGGCTAATTATACACGTCCCGACAAGAACTTGCCTAACCTTAGTGTAGTCTATGGACTCAAGGCACGCCTTTGGATGGAAATGGCAAGTCGTTTTGATCAAAGCAGCGCAGACCTTAATGCAGCCATAGCAGCAGAAGATTCTGCAAGCATTGAGTATGATAAGTTAGGTATAACCACAGCTCGTGAGTGCTATGAGAAGGCACGCACCTATGCTCGTAAGGCTGCCAGCGGCTACAGTCCTGTTACCGAAGCACAGTGGCATAGCACACAAGACGGCTTTAACAAGGAAAACCAAGCATGGATATGGAAGTTAGGCTATACCACACGTGAGCAAATCAGCTATCTCTACTATACCTTCACCAGCACCATGTCATCAGAGACTACTTGGGGACTTGCTGGCGCATACGGTGCTACTCGTATGATTGGTAGTGCGCTCTATGATAAGATGCCGGAAGGTGACTGGCGCCATTATTCATGGATTGATCCGACCGCTGCAGGTACACATGAGGGTTACGAGAAATATAATTCTATCACCATTGGTACTAAGAAGGAGAGACTCTCCCTCTTAGATGAGGAGGCTTGGAAACAACTACCAGCCTATGCTAACATCAAGTTCCGTCCTGCCAAGGGTAATATCACTGATACCTACGAGGGACAATTCATCAGTCTTCCTTTGATGCGCATGGAGGAAATGGTATTTATCGACATTGAAGCTACAGCCCACCTTGATGGTGTTGCAGCAGGTGTTACGGCACTGAAAGACTTTATGAACACCTATCGTTACACCGACAACTCCTATCAGGCAAATAATGTCACCACAATGGAGGACTTCATAAAAGAACTGATGGTACAGAAACGCATAGAGTTCTGGGGCGAGGGAATCACTTACTTCGACTATAAACGACTTGCGCTTCAGATTCGCAGAAAGGACAACACCAATTATGAACCATCTGCACGAATCAATTCTAAGGAAGGTTATGTATGCCCATGGATGAACTTCTTCATCCTTGAATACGAGACACACAACAATGTGGCATGTAAACCAAACCCTGATACATCCGGAAGTTTGACGGTCACAAATCAGTAATAACTGAGGTTGAAAAGGAAAATTATTAAATAAAAAGCAGACGCTAAAAGATGAACCTATTGTTTCGGCTTTGGCGTCTGCTTTCTTTAATTTTGGAAAGATGGAGATAAGAGACATCTTTATGTTGCGCAAGCAGGGACGTACGGAGGAGGCATACGCTGCCATTCTACCGATGTATGCTGTGCACAAGGGACACTACACTACCATAGCTATGTTCTGGGTAGGTGTAGACATGATGAAGCTTCGCTATCAACAACGCCAGTTAGAAGAGGCATATAAGATATTCAAGAGTTTGCTAAGACTCTATCCGACGATGGACGACAAGGACCTTAAGGGACAGAGCGCCTTAATGCGTGCCTCATTATTGGTATTCGACCATCATCCAGGATTCTCTATGCTCGACTTTATCTCACAATGGGGTATCACCCGACTGACAGATGAAGACTGGACAATGGAGCAAGGCAATGGACACCCTATTCCCTCAATAGGAATGCGTATCGTTGGAAAAGTCTTTAAGGAAGTGGAAAGTAAGCCTACGGTTGACATGGCTTTAAAGGCTGCACCGATATTAGCTGAAGCCCTGAAGCATAGTCCTTACAATATGCACAACCAACGTTACAAAGCGATGGTCTATCGAATTATGGGCAAAAAAGATAAGGCAATCAATATTTATACCCATCTTATCAAGAACCACCGACAATCCTATCTCTTTCATGAACTATCAGAACTCATTGATGACGAGCGTTACAAGATTGCACTTCTCTGTAAAGCTATCTCCGCACAACGAGAGGAAAAGTTCCGCCAACGTATGCGTTTCACCCTCGCAGGCTTACTCTTTAGAAAGGATAAAAGCCGTGCCCGCTACGAATTAGATAAATGTATTGCCATGCGTAAGCAGTTAGGCTATTCCATTACATGGGAGATGCAGAACCTTGCAGCAAGCTTAGAAGAGATTAAACCTGTATCAGAAGCCGATGAAAAGAGCTTTTATAGAGAACAAGAAGTGGTATTAAAAGAACTTGTTAGGTAGGTTTTCTGCATATCTAACTATTTTTCTTTATCTTTGTAGCACATTTTATTGAATAATTAAATATCTACCTTATGAAACATTTATTTCTATCAGCTTTAATACTCTTGGGACTCTCATCATGCCAAATTGCAGGCTTAACCTCTGGCTATTCCCATCTATCAGATGCACAAAAGGAGAGAGTTATAACGCTTGAAGAAAACATTGATGACATTCATGACTTCTCAAAAGTATACAAAGTCAGCCTTAATCAGGTAAAACAATATATCGAAACGCACGATAAAGTATTGCTATATAATTATACTCCTTTCTGTCATTCTACCTATTGTGTGTCGCCTGCAGCCTTAGTATCTCAATGCAAAGACAAGGGAATTAACGTCCTTGTCATATCGAATATATATGATGACATATTCAAACAAAAGCATACTACGTTCCCTATGCTAATGATTGATACAAAGCAGTTCCCGACTAAATGGAGGGCAAAATACCTTGATCTTTTCTATTCACCCTTGACCGGACATACAGACAAGGAACTGAACTACGCAAATTTCCATTACTTTGAGAAAGGGAAGTATGTCAAGAGTTACAAGAACTCAAATGATATTTGATGTTCCTATCATGGTAGAATAAAACCTCCGTAATCTCTGGCTCCGTGTGGAATTCACACAAAAAGGCAAAGAAATATATTGACAAAACATTCAAAAAAAAGGTAGGAAAATGGCTTAAAAGCAAGTCATTTAAACCCTTTTGCAAGTCGTTTATTATCAAATAGTTGCAAAGGTGGATTTTAAAAGGTGCTTAATAAGGGTTCAAAAGGGCGTTAGTTAGACCTCTAAAGGGCATCTTTTGCAAGCCAAAAGGGCGTTATTTGCAAGCCATTTAGTGGTCTTTTAAAATTCGATATGTGAAAAATTAGGACAAACAGAACGATACAAAACTCTACAAGATAAAGCAACGAAAAGGGGGATTCTCCACATCTAATTCAATTCTTTTCCATCATGAAAAACGTCAAAGCATATCTATAAGGAGAAAAGGGAGAATAGAACACAGTGGTTTTAAGTTGTAGAGAACATCTTATCAGTGGGATATTAGACTACTTCCACAGCCACCATAAAAAGAAAGATGCCATATCCAACGTGTGGATACAGCATCTTCATTATAGTTAGTATGCGAAAAGCAGCTTTTTACTGCTAATCAACACGAACATAAAAAGCTTTTTTACTTTACTCTTTCCTCTGGTGCAAGCATGTGCTCTGGTGACAAGATAGCATCAAGTTTCTCCTTAGAGAGCAACTTATGTTCAAGTACAAGGTCATAAACAGAGCCACCTGTTGCAAGAGCTTCCTTAGCAATCTTCGTACTATTCTTATATCCGATGTATGGGTTGAGTGCTGTTACGATACCGATAGAGTGTTTCACCATCTCAAGACAGCGGTCCTTATTCACCGTAATACCGTCAATACACTTCTCACGCAGCGTGTCCATAGCATTTGGCAACCAAGTAAGGTCCTCAATAAGACACTCTGTAATGATTGGCTCCATTACGTTTAGCTGTAACTGTCCAGCCTCAGCAGCAATCATAACAGTTGTATCATTACCGATAACCTTGAAACAAGTCTGGTTCGTTACCTCTGGGATAACAGGGTTCACCTTACCAGGCATGATACTTGAACCTGGTGCCATCGGTGGAAGATTGATTTCATTCAAACCGCAACGAGGACCAGAAGCCAACAGACGAAGGTCGTTACAAATCTTAGAAAGTTTAACAGCTAAGCGCTTCAAAGCACTTGAATAGCTTACATAAGCACCTGTATCAGGTGTAGCCTCAACAAGGTCGGCACCTGCAATAAACTCCATACCAGTCAATTCGCTTAACTTTTCAGCACAAATCTTTGGGAAGCCAGGAGCAGCGTTCAGACCTGTTCCGATAGCAGTACCACCCATATTGATTTCGTGAAGGAGTGCAGCATTACGATTAAGGTTGGCAATCTCTTCTTCCAATGTATTGGCAAAGGCATTAAACTCCTGACCACTTGTCATAGGGACAGCATCTTGAAGCTGTGTACGACCCATCTTTATAACGTGCTTAAACTCCTCACCCTTTCTACGGAAAGCAGCAATGAGTTCGCTCAAAGAAGCCACAAGTTTCTTATTCAGTAGGATAAGTGTCAGACGAATGGTAGTTGGATAAACATCATTCGTTGACTGACCGCAGTTAGCATGATCGTTAGGAGAACAGTACTGGAACTCACCTTTCTTGTGACCCATAATCTCACAAGCACGGTTGGCAATCACCTCATTGGCATTCATGTTCACAGATGTGCCCGCACCTCCTTGTACCATATCGGTCACAAAGTTCTCGTGCATCTTCCCATCAATAAGCTCACGGCATGCTTGTGCCATCGCATCAGCCACTTCATCACTGATTTCACCGAGCTGACGGTTGGTTTCTACAGCAGCCAATTTGACGTAAGCAATCGCAACAACATAGTCTGGATAATCACACATACGCTTGCGTGAAATGTGATAGTTGTTGATGGCACGCTGTGTCTGCACACCATAATAAGCCTCTTCTGGAACTTGAAGCTCACCTAAGAGGTCGCTTTCTACACGAAATTTCTTTTCTTCCATGATTCTATTTTGATAAAGTTAGCGTTGATCTCTTTCACTAACGAGAAGAGAATAATTTATTTTCTTTATTTATTTGGATGTTTCAAAACACTGATTCAAGAGATTTCTACGATAACTATTTGGCTTTTCTAACCAACTTATAGCGCGTAATACTTACTTCTTTTCGCGAAGAGTTCCAACCCCTCCTACACCTCTCAGCATCTTTCCTATCCTTTTCTTTTCCTACTTTTAATAAGCTTTGATTCTGTACTTAAAGCCCAACTCGATGCGATTGGTATTATACTTATCCAAGCCAACACCCTCCTTATAAGTAACTTTCTTACCTACATAGGCTAAGAAGATACGCAGATCTTGCCCCTTAATAGGATAATACTCCACACTGCCTACATAGCCATAGCTCTTACGGAAGTCCTTAAAACGGTCAATCTTTGTGACACTTGCCGTCTCATACATACCCTTCAACATCAGATTCCAACGTGTAACAAACTGCCAATTGAGCTTTGTTATAAATGAATTATAGTGTATATCACTCATCCACACATCATTTCCACTACTTGGGAAAAAGCCCCTCAACTCGTCTGATGCTAAGCCTAAGCGGTCGATGCCATCGTTCTGCGACATATAATCGAAGTACCATTGCAGTCGTTCTAAGTTCAGTTTCTGCCCAAGAATGAGCATACGACTATGCTTATGCCGTGCTTCAGACTCTATTCCCCACGACCATCGGGTGAGGATTTTATCGTTTAAGAAACTACCATTCCAAGCCAAACTATAACCAAGTGGAATGCGCGACTTCTCTAACCTCCTACTATGTGCACCATCACCTTCGATTGATATGGAATTATCACCATACACATCAGCAAACTTATCATTATGCGCATTCGTCACACCGACAACAAACTCTTGAGTCGGAATAGGTTTATAAGCTACTACAGCGCCCCCTAAATAGCACTCCATACCGCCTGTTATGTCAGAGAACTCATAGATATAGACAGGATTTTCATCCACTTCAAAACCGCCAAAAGGCTGAAAGATCTTACCTGCTTCAACCGAAAGCTTATCAGAGAACTTATAACCCATCATCATAACATCAGTTGATCGGGCAAAGTTATCTTCACTACTTGCCACGTTCGACTTGTTCAAACGATAGCAAAAACGGTAGTAGAGCTTATCTGTTAGATTACCCTTGACTTCAAGACGAAGGTGTTTATTCTTAAAGCCTGCACTCCATTCATGTCCTTCATCCGATACAGCCTGTACACTGGCAGCATAGTTGATATAGACATTAAACATATCGTTGCTTTTCTTTAAGTGTGCCACCTCTTCAGCAAGTGACTTAAACTGACTGTCGTCTGCCCCGTACCCATGGTTGTCTTGCGCCTGTGCACCCAAAGAAAGTGCAAATAGGTAGCTACATAGTAGTGTCTTCTTTATCATGATATATGTTTTATTTTGTTCTTTTTTAAGGATAAACTCTGACGATAAAATAAACTGACACAGAATGTAGTCACACTCCAGAAACTTCACGTTACAGGTTAAACCGAAGTAAGCCAGCTACAACGAGCGTAATAAACCGCTTCCGAAAGTGTTATGTTCTGCGCTATGGTTTGTTTCACAAAAGTAGAAAAAATATTGATAGCTTTTACAAATACCCTACATAAATATAAGGCGTTTAACTTTCTTTAGCGTCATAAAGCAAGCTAAAGAAAGGGGTATATGAAATCAAGATGATATAAAGCTGACATATTGATATATAAAAGAACAGGATAAGTCCTATAAATACGACAAAAAGTATAGTTTTCTATCCTATCTCATAACCCAAAGATAGTCTTGGAGTAGTTGCCGGTATCGGGACTAAAATCAATATATAAAGACAATTAATGAAGGCAAATGACAAATTATTATTAAATTCCTAACACACTTCAGAAATAATCGCTACTTTTGCAGAAAATAAACTGTACCCAACAGAAAGTTGGCTGATGATTCAGTTATGAGTAAACGATTGCTTTTCACACTTGGAACGCTACTATTGCTTTCTACAGCTGCAACAGCGCAAGACCATATCAACCCCGAGGATCGTGTGGTAGATAGGGACTCTCCGACGTTTGTGCCTATGGTTCACATTGGTAAGGCAAAGGTAGGTGCCGACAGCATTCAATATGTCAGAACGAGCAAGGTTTACGTCTTTCCACCGCTTGAATTCAAGAATAAATCGCAGGAAACAGCCTACTATCGATTGGTTTATAACATCAAAAAGGTACTACCAATCGCCAAGGAGTGTCACCAGATTATTCTGGAGACAGGTGCTTATCTTGAGACAATTCCTACTAAGAAAGAGCGTGACGAACACATGAAGAAGGTGGAGAAAGAGATTTGGAACACCTATAAGCCACGTATGAAGAAACTGACATTCACCCAAGGTAAGTTACTTATCAAGCTGATCGACCGAGAGTGTAATTCGACTTCCTACGAACTTGTACAGGCTTTCCTCGGTCCTGTGCGAGCAGGTTTCTATCAAGCCTTTGCCTGGGCTTTCGGTAGTAGTTTGAAGAAACGCTATGAGCCAAATGGAGCTGACAGACTTGTAGAGCGCATTGTCTTGCAGGTTGAGGCTGGACAGTTATAATCCAATCTCCCCTCTATTTTATTTTAAGTAGGTACAAAATAAAACGCTGAAAAGGCTAAAAACAAAAGGCGTAGAGCTGTTCTAAGACAACAACTCTACGCCTTTATCGAATTATTTTCATGAAAATAAATATTTTTCTTCATGAAAATAAATATTTCTTTTCACGTAAATAATTTCTTTTTTTCATGGAAATAATTCGCAAAACATACCTTTTAAAGAATTGAGAAGAGAGATAAAAAGGGATTATTACAGCCTAAGAAACACTGCATTTACGGCCTCTTATAAGTATAGCACACTCTCATTACCCTCGTTGAACAGCAAATCAAGAATACTAAGGTTAGGTAGGAAACCAAACTTCTGTTGATAGACTTGATAATAACGACGAGGAAAAAAGTCGGTATCAACGCCCGGTCGTTTCGGACGAATTATCTCTCTGAAATCAACGGTTCCATCGGGAATATCCATCAGATAGGTATCTGTGCGACGCATACAAGGCATAATGTCGATGAGTTCGCACATTTTCAGCGTTATCTCCCAGTTGAAATCATAGAGAAACGTCCATTTTCGCTCGAAGAATGGACGTATATCGTCTTCATAATATTCAAAGAACGGACTCTCACCATAAGACGACAGCAGTGCATTCCAGTGCTGGTGACGCCAGTTATCGTGGTCGCTGATACGCACATCCTTCATCGGACACTTCAGACTCTCAAACTTCTCGACAGGAATAGAGAGGGTTTGTGGACCATTCGCAGAAGCGATTACACAACGATTACGATAGGTCTGCTTAACAAAGTTATCGTGTTGCTCTATCAAACAGCTGTCATAGCGATTCAGTTTCTGATACCATTGAATGGGCGCAAAGTAAGCAGAGGAGAGCAAGACTTCCCCAAGCCCCTCCGAAGGAGGGGGTGTTAAGTTACCGATGTTACTATTATCAAGATATGCCATAAACTTTGTTGATGACGATAAATATACGATTATAAGATAATAAAAAGGAGAGGATGTGGAATACTTACCAGAGATTGGTAATGCGCACATCCCCTCCTTCAGAAAAATGAGATTTTTTCTCCCCTACCTCTCCCTACTTTACTAATCTCACATCCCCTCCTTCGGAGGGGCTTGGGGAGGTCCTTTGGGGAACCTACTTTATATTGTCCACCCAGTTAAACAGTCTGTGCCAGCGGATTCCACCAAAGCCCTTACGGTCTGGATCACTTGACCACCAGATGAAGATTGGCTTACCAACAACATGATCCTCTGGTACAAAGCCCCAAAAACGACTATCAGCAGAGTTATGACGGTTATCACCCATCATCCAGTAATAGTCCATCTTAAAGGTGTAACTATTAGCAGGCTTACCGTTGATATATATCTTTCCGTTCTTAACCTGTAGGTCGTTGTTCTCATAAACCTTGATACAACGCTCATAAACTGGGAGGTTCTCTAATGTCAACTTAATCGACTTGCCCTTTGCTGGAATCCAAATAGGACCATAGTTATCGCGTGTCCAGCCAGTAAAGCCATTGAGCGGATAGATAAGCCCAGAGTAGAGGTCCTTATCAGTTACAAGACGGATAGACTGTACAATACCCTGACGCTTCAGCTCAGCAACGGCTCGTTTAGTCAATGGCATATAACCATCATAAGACAGAATATCCTTATTAAGCACGTTACCGTGGCTCAAGTCATATCCTTTCAGACGACTGAGCGTCTGTACATCTTCATCACTGATTTCTAAATCCTTACGAAGTTCGTCGTAACGTTCTCCTATGAAATCAGAAACAGAACCATTTTTAAACTTAACAAAATAGGTATATTCAACTTTCTCTGGCTCTTTATTTGCCTTTCCATCGACATAAACAATCTTGTTCTTAATCTGCAAGGTCTGTCCTGGAAGACCTACACAACGCTTCACATAGTTCTCACGACGGTCAGTAGGACGCCAATCCAACGCTCCGTAGGTGCCTACATTTCTCACAATATAAGCCCTACCCGTAGCATATGCCTTATCAAAGAATGCACGCTGTTGGAGTGTGTTCATCGCCGACAGATTGATATTAGGATTCTGTTGTGCGAGGAAGTTTGTACCCAATGTATAGACATCATAGTAGTAGTCATTGCCCTGATAAGCAGGCTCACTCATGATAGTATCACCTGCTGGGAAGTTGAAAACAACGATATCATTGAGCTGCACCTTACCCAAACCCTTCACACGACGATAGTCCCAATGTGGCCAAGAGATATAGCTCTTAGTATTGATAATTGGCAAGGTGTGCTGTGTCAGCGGCATTGTCAATGGTGTCTCAGGAATACGAGGTCCATAACTTACCTTCGAAACAAAGAGGTAATCGCCCGTAAGGAGTGACTTCTCAAGGGAAGAAGAAGGGATAACGTAGTTCTGGAAGAAGAACAGATTGATGAAATAGACTGCTACCAATGCAAACACCAGTGCGTCTACCCATCCCATAATGAAGCGAATAGGACCTTCAGAATCCTTCCACCACTGCCAGCGAATCTTCTTTGTGATATACACATCAAAGATAATTGGAACGACTAATAATCCCCACCAACTCTTTACCCAGAACAGGAAAAGGAGGTAGAGAACAAGAACACAAATAAACTTTGCCCATTGCTTCTTAGGATTCAGGGCTGCTTTCTCTTTGTCTATCATACTATATATTGAGGTGATAAATGTTGAATAATGAGTTATGTCGGTATGTTTGTTATTAAATATCAGTTGGTGAAAGGGTGTTACGAAGAATGGTCTCCTCTATTGTGCGTTACTTTCAGCTTTGTTATAAAGTATTATTAGTAACCATCAACACCCAACACCTACCACTTAACACCCAACATTAAAACTTAAATAAATCGCTTGTAGTAAGCAAGCCGGTATGCTCTTTGGTATATTCAGCTGCTAAGACGGCACCCAAGGCAAAGCCTTTACGGCTGTGGGCATCGTGAGTAATGGTAATCTTATCAGCCTCAGAGTCATAACTGATGCTGTGAATACCAGGCACTTCATCACGTCGAATAGAGGCAATAGGAAGTTCGTTAGGAGCAACCTCATTACTACCTGACTCCGTACCATCGGCTGCATGCTGGAAGCCTTTAACCCACTTATCTTTGCGATCGAGGTCGTTGATAATCTCTTCTGCAAGGGTAATGGCTGTTCCTGAAGGTGCATCGAGTTTGTGAATATGATGCACCTCCTCCATCTCAACGTTATACTGTGGGAAACCATTCATTATCTTGGCTAAATAACGGTTGACAGCTGAGAAAATAGCAACGCCAATAGAGAAGTTACTTGCCCAAAACAAAGTCTGCCCACCTTCTGTACACATACGCTCAACCTCTGCCTTATGGTCCTGCATCCAACCCGTAGAGCCACTAACAACCTTCACATTGTGTGCAAAGGCACGCTGATAATTGGCAAAGGCAGCCGTAGGATTCGTAAATTCAATAGCTACATCAGCCGACGCAAATGCGGGAGAATCGAAGTCCTCTATATTGTCAACATCAATAATACTTACGATTTCATGGCCACGCTCAAGGGCTATCTGTTCTATCATATGCCCCATCTTGCCATAGCCTATCAATGCTATTTTCATAATTAATCTGAATTAAAACATTGCAAAGGTAGCTGATTTGCGGCATAATACAAAATAAGTTCACGTATTTTTAAACCCAATTCAGTCATTAGAGCCTCAACATATTTTGTTTTATTATCGAGCAGATTGTTTGGCTTTGGAACGCAGGCGTAGCGGGCTACGTCAAGTTACAAAGACTAACAAGATACCGATAAGAAAATAAAAGATGTTAGGAAACAATACCATACTATCGTAAGAATGTACATCTTGTGGTCTAATGACCGATTTGGGTTAACAAGGTATTGACAAGTCAAGGGATGACCTTTCCATATAGAATAATTGGTAAGATTGAACCGTTCTTCTCATTTTCTATTGACGTATTGACGTCCCGCACATCTGGTGCGGAGGCTTAGCACCAATGGTGCGGAGTACTAACACCACTGGTGCGAAGTACAAAGAAGAGAGAAACTATGGTGCGAAATAATAAGAAAAATACACAGATAATCCTATTGGTTTTATCATTTTCTTTGTATATTTGCGTACTGTTACAAACCAAGAATCTTATATGGAACAACTCATCCACTACGTATGGAAACACAAGCTGTTTCCGTTGACAGGGCTTAAAACCACTGACGGACAAGAGGTGGAGGTCATTGACACTGGACTACATAATCACAACGCTGGACCAGACTTCTTCAATGCAAAGGTGAAGATAGGCGGTACGCTGTGGGTGGGGAATGTGGAGATACACGACCGTGCCTCCGATTGGTTTCTACACAGACACGACCGCGACCCGAATTATAACAATGTTATCCTGCACGTGGCTGAGTCTATCGACGTTGATGTTAAGACACGAAGGGGCGATTATCCGCCACAGATGCGACTGCAAGTGCCGATGGCTGTGCGAGAACATTACGAAGAACTACTCACAACAGACGAATATCCGGCTTGTTATCGTATCATTCCGAGTCTTTCAAAACTAATGGTTCATTCGTGGATGAGTGCCTTACAGACTGAAAGGTTGGAACAGAAGACAGAGGCGATAGCCCAACGAGTGAAGGACTGTGACGGCTCTTGGGAAGCAGCCTACTTCGTAACACTTGCCCGCAACTATGGTTTCGGCATCAATGGAGACGCTTTCGAGACATGGGCTAAGCTAATTCCTTTGCAGAGTGTGGCACATCATCGGGACAATCTCATGCAGATTGAAGCTTTCTTCTTGGGGCAAGCTGGATTGTTAGATACAGCAGCTATCCCCGAAAGATATCAACAGCAGGCACTGAATGACAGCTATTTCACTAAGCTGAAAAGCGAATATCAGTACTTAGCACATAAGTTTGGACTACAAGCGATGGATGCCAATCAATGGCGATTCCTCCGCCTACGGCCACAGAACTTTCCGCATATTCGCATCGCACAACTCGCTCACCTCTACTATGAACAGAGGGCTGGATTGTCTCAGTTGTTGGAGTGTGAGAGTGTTAAGCAGGTCAGAGAACTGTTGGCAACACAGGTGACACACTACTGGGAGACACATTATGTCTTTGGTGAAGAGAGTGCAAAGAGCGAGAAGAAACTATCAGCAGCATCGTTGAATCTACAGATTATCAACACCGTTGCACCTATCCTCTTCGCATACGGCAAACATAAGAACGCGGAGAAGTACTGTGAACGTGCCTTCGACTTCCTCGAAACCTTGAAAGCAGAGGAGAATCACATCGTTAGAATGTGGAAGGAAGTGGGGCTAATGGTAGAGACTGCGGGTGATTCGCAAGCACTTATACAACTAAAGAAGGAGTATTGCGACCGAAAAGACTGCCTCCGCTGTAGGATAGGTTATGAGTATCTGAAGGGGAATTCATCAATAAAGGGTTAGGAGAATTGGGATAATTAGGCTAATGGGGCATATAAGGCTAATAGGCCTAATAAGCCCAATAAACTCCTAAAAACAACATAGATTATGGAAAAAAAGAAATACATCTTTGAGACAAGACTGGATGTTCGCGACTACGAGTGCGACATCCAAGGTATCGTTAACAATGCAAACTACCTGCATTACACCGAGCATACACGCCATAGATTCCTCAAATCATTGGGCGTTAGCTTCTCTGAACTTCACGAGAAAGGCGTTGATGCCGTTGTAGCACGTATGCAACTCACTTATAAAGTGCCGTTTACTTGCGACGACGAGATTATCTCACGCATGTCATTAAAGAAGAACGGACTACGCTGGGTGTTCTCTCACGACCTCTTCCGTGCCAGTGACGAACGCCTTTGCTTCCATGCAGATGTAGACCTTGTGACGCTCATCAATGGTAGATTGGGCAGTAGCAAGGAATACGACGAAGCGTTTGCACGAGTATTGTAAAAGTCTATCTACTCCCTTAGCCTTCCCCTCTTTCGGGGAAGGTGGGGAGCTACTACTGAT
Source organism: Prevotella melaninogenica (assembly GCF_018127925.1). Taxonomy (NCBI): domain Bacteria; kingdom Pseudomonadati; phylum Bacteroidota; class Bacteroidia; order Bacteroidales; family Prevotellaceae; genus Prevotella; species Prevotella melaninogenica. Next base: position 1,450,008 of record NZ_CP072348.1, read on the forward strand.
CATTACCTACACCATGGAATCCTTAAACTCAATCTTACTAACCCGACTTACTCGCTTTAACCTCAGTGAACTAACTGAACTTTATAAGCGAGCAGGCTCTGCTACGGCTGTCATAGAACATAAAAGAGACATCAGAGAGATTCTTCCTGAAGCCTCAACGCATCTCATACAAGCTTTGAAAGACATTGATAGCCTGAGAGAATGGGCTGAACAAGAATTAGAATACGACCGTCTGCATAACATTGAGCCTATCTGTATGAATGATGAACACTATCCACAGCGGCTCAAGGAGTGCCCAGATGCACCTATCCTACTCTATTATCTCGGTAATGCTGACCTCAACAATCGACACGTTATCAATATTATCGGTACACGACACTGCACCACTTATGGGCAGGACATTCTCCATTCGTTTGTCAGAGAACTAAAAGCACTTTGTCCAGATGTACTCATCCTCAGTGGACTGGCTTATGGAGTAGATATCCATGCACATCGTGCTGCCTTGGAGAATGGCTTTGAAACTGTAGGAGTATTGGCTCATGGACTCGATGATATTTACCCTCGTGGACACAGAGATACAGCTTTAAAGATGATTAAACAAGGTGGATTGCTGACGGAATATACCACGCATACACAGCCCGTTGCCCGCAACTTCGTACAACGTAACCGTATCGTAGCAGGTTGTGCAGATGCAACTATCCTCATAGAATCGGCTGCGAAGGGTGGAGGACTTATCACCTGCAGTATCGCTCGTAGCTATGGACGGGAAGTATTTGCCTTTCCTGGCGCTGTTCATTCTGATTATAGCGAGGGCTGTAATAATCTTATTCGTGACAATGGTGCGGCTCTCATCACATCAGCAACAGACTTTGTGAAGGCGATGGGATGGGATGATGATATCAAATTGGAGCAGGCACAACAACGAGGTATTGAACGAACGCTTTTCCCTAATTTGTCTTCAGAAGAGGAAGCTATCGTTCGCGTGCTCGCTAAAAACAATGACTTGCAGATTAATCTCTTGTCGATTCAGGCGAATATTCCTATCTCAAGGCTCACTGGAATCCTCTTTACACTGGAAATGAAAGGGGTTATTAGGGCTATGGCTGGCGGTTGTTATCATCTTCTTGCATAGGATCTTAATACTATAAAAGTAGCTAATACTGAAAAAAAAGACATTTCTTTGCCACAAATCTGCTTCATCTTCCGTCTCTATAAATGTGAACGAAAACTGAATCACCAACCTAATTAATTATCAAGACAATGAGAACAACCATCTTTACTATCGCATTTGCTGCAGCTATTCTATGCTCAAGCTGCACCGTAAAAGCCAACCCAACGACGCTCATCACACAACCGATGAATGATGAGGTAGAGTCTATTATCAAAGAGTTTAAGAGTGGAGACAACGTCACTTACGTCAACTTGCCAAAGACACTCATAAAGCTTGGATTGAAGGCTGCCGACGACGAGACCGCTAATGCACTCGCTGAGCAAATCGACGGACTGCAAATTTTAACTTTCGAGAAGGCTAATCAAAAGATTAAAGACGGCTTATACAACCGTATCAGTAAGTTGGAAGCACAGGGATACGAACCTATGGTGAAGGCAAATGAGGACGGCGAAAAGGTCAGAATCTTCATTAAAGGCAACGAGAAGGAAGTGCAGAGCCTTGTTGTCTTCGCTATGGACAAAGAAGACTGCTCACTCATCAATATCGTAGGACATATCAATCCTGCTAATATTGATGATGTCGTAAAGTCACAAACCAAGTAAACAAAGACACGCTATGAAACGGTTTATCATCATAGGCATCCTTGCTCTCAGTACATTATCAGCCTCAGCGCAGAGCGTAAAAGGGCTGATTGAGCAATATAGGCACGAGAAAAACGTTATTCACCTTCATATAACACCTGCCTTAATGTCATTCTTGAAGGTGCTTGCTAAAAGCCATTCGGACGATTCCAAGGCTCTGAAAGCGGTGTCTTCCTTTCGTATACTTGTCTTTGACGACTGTGATTCGATTGTAAAAAGTCGTTTTAGAAACACGGTTCAGACCTTCCATCCTAAGGGATATACGCCAATCATCTACAATAAGCAGGCAGATGAGACTAATTATGTTTACCTCAAAGAAAAGAAAGGGTGCATTCGTGAACTGCTCATTCTCGCTATTGACAAACAAGATGGCGCCATTGTGCGGATTAAGGGTAAGATAAGTCCTAACGATGTCGACTCTGTTGTGAAAGAAAGTACCAACAAGAAGAATCTGAAAAGCTATAAGTTATAGGGCGGACAACCTTACATCATAGCCGATTATTGTCTAAAGCGCACATCTGCCTATGCAAGCAAGCGATTTTAAACAGCTATTCCTACCCTGCCATCGGAAACTCTTTTCGGTGGCATATAGGCTGATGAGCAACGCTCAAGCTGCTGAGGATATGGTGCAAGAAACCTTCTTAAAACTCTGGATGCAGCGTGATAAGATGGAAAAGGTTGACAATCCAGAGGCTTATAGCATAACAGTACTACGCCGACTCTTCTATGACAAGATGAGAGCAGGACACCTTCAAGAAGTCGACAAAGATGTGGGAAGTCTGCAAATAAGCTCCTCACAGAACATAAGTAAGCAATTAGAGGAAGCTGACGAATACCAACGCGTAAGGCAGTTGATTACCCACCTGCCCGAACCACAGGCAAAAATCATGCTGATGCGTGATGTTGAAGACTGCAGTTTTGAGGAAATCAGCACCGAAACAGGGCTTTCGGAGGTGAATGTAAGAAGTATTCTCAGCCGTGCCCGAAAGAAGATTAGAGAACAGATAAAAGCAATGAGATATGATAAAGACTGAAGAAATAAAGCGTTTACTTGACCGATACTACGATGGAATGACCACCGAAGAGGAGGAGAAGGCGCTGCGCACCTACTTCAACGGCAGTGATATCAATGCCAGTTTGAAGGAGGAGCGCATCTTCTTCACGGCTCTTCAGTCATCAGAATGCCCTACACCAGCAGGGATGGAAGAACGGCTCAGTCGACAGATTAGCCAGTGGAACACCTTAGAAGTCACTAATCGTCGTGCGATAAGGCATATCAACCTACGCTGGGTAGTAGGAATAGCAGCCAGTTTGTTGCTTCTCTTTGCTGCAGGAGCTATCGTTTACCAAAACGAGAATAAGTCTCCACAAACTGAACAGGATACCTATACTAACGCTAAAGACGCTTACGCCGAAACGTCAAAAGCACTGATGAAATTCTCAAAGACGCTCAATAAGGGTATTGACGCTACCGAGAACATCACTAATAAAACAAGGGATTAGATTATGAAGAGAATTATTTTAACGCTTTGTATGACTATGATAGCTTGTATAACGGCATTCGCCCAAAAGGCATTGTTCGAAAAATACAGCGAAACAGATGGTGTCTCCACTGTCTACATATCACGTAATATGATGCGAATGATGGGCAATGTGAAAGCAGGTAACAAGGATATCAGCAAGATTGCCAGCCGACTCGACTATCTGCAGATACTCTCCTGCGAACGTCCTTCACTGATTCCTTCTATCAAGAAGTCTGCCCAAAACATCTTCAATCAACAAAAGTATTCGATTGTAATGCAAGTCAATGAGGGGGGCGAACATACTACTATCTACGAGCGGCATTACCCAAATGGAAAGAAAGAGTTTGCCCTGCTTGCCATAGAACGCAACGAGATAACAATTATCAACCTACTTGGTAATATCTCTCTACAGGATATTCAAGGAATAGCTGGTGGGAAATAATCCACCAGCTTTTTTTGGATATATAATAGAAATGAAGTACTTTTGCAGAAAATAAGCTGCATTCGGCAAAGTTAAAGCAAGCTTTACTTTGTGCTCATTGGCAATATTTTTGCAGAAAATAATCAAATGAAAATAGGTATATTCGTTGGAAGCTTTGATCCATTTACAATAGGACATGACGCTATTGTACGCCGCTCCTTGCCCCTCTTTGACAAGGTTGTGATTGGTGTTGGTATCAATGAGCGGAAGAAGTGCATGCTCAGTGCAGAGGAACGGACCGAGCGTATAGCACGACTCTATGCTGACGAGCCAAAGATTGAAGTAAAGGCATACAGCGACCTTACCATCGACTTTGCACGAAGAGAGGGAGCCGAATATATCATTAAGGGTGTACGTAGCATAAAAGACTTTGAATATGAACGCGAACAAGCTGATATCAACCGACGCTTGAGTTCTATTGAAACCATCTTTTTCTACGCTGAACCACAATTTGAAAGTATCAGTTCAAGCGTTGTAAGAGAGCTGAAAAACTTTGGAAGAGACATCACTGAGTTCTTGCCAAAGGGATATTAACGATTAGACAGAGGCGCACAAGCCTCATCGATAAAACATAGACACGATGATAACATATAGTGCTGAAGGCGTTAAGATGCCTAAAATCAAGAAACGAGAGATTTCTCGTTGGATTAAAGCTGTTGCTGCAACACATGGACGAAAGGTTGGAGAAATTGGTTATATGTTCGTAGATGATGAAAAGATTCTCGAAGTAAACAACGAGTATCTTGGACATGATTACTACACGGACATCATTACTTTCGACTATGATGAGAATGATGTGCTCAATGGCGACCTTGTTATCTCACTTGATACAGTCCGCTCTAATGCCGAACTTTTCAAGAAGTCATATGAGGACGAGCTTCACCGAGTTATCATTCATGGTATCCTTCACCTCTGTGGTATCAATGACAAGGGTCCTGGAGAGCGTGAGATTATGGAAGAAAACGAGAACAAAGCACTCGCACTTCTCAAGAGAATGCAGACTGAGAAATAATAGGTAGAATCCATAATAATACCTTCCACACAGAAGAAAGTAGAGGGTGTGGCAAAATGCGAATTAATAACCTGACAACTTTCAATCTATAAGTAGGATTCTTTTAAAGGCAAAGAAAAGACCATTTCTTTACTCAAAATCGAGTACAGAAATGGTCATTTTTATTGGATTGTTTCAAACTGTTATATTTAGGAATGGGTATTTTAGTTTTGACACACCCTCTTGGGGATGAGGCCTTACCCTGCCTCTGGTCCTCCCTCTTCTTTATTCTCCTTTTCTTTCGGCTCGGGGACAGGGCCTTTTGCCTTCTTCCTCGCAGGATTATCCACATCCACCTGCAATTCCTTCAATGCCTTGCGCACCGACTCTTTCCAAGTCAATGTCAATTTCGGAGCTTTGAGGCTCTTGGCGCATACGTCCTTCTCGTTTTCCTCCATCTTTGAGGGAACGTTCACACGCAAAGAGAAAATATCACCGAGGTCTAAGCCTGTTCCCATGCGGGCACATTCAAGGATAAGGTTACGCAAGGTGATAATCACATTACGAGCATCACCCTCCGTCAATGAGGTTTCACGAACAATACGTTCCAACACCATTTCGGGTGAGATCTTTTGTTGACCTTTTGGTACGGCGATATACACCGTTTTACCCTTCATTTTTCCCATTGTCGCCTTACGAGGCGCAACTTTGAATTCAATCATTTTGATTTGGTTTTTAATTAAACATTAGATGAATATATCAACATCATTTTGATGTCCTTTTTCATGTATTTTATACCCAGCGGTTGGGTCGTCTTGTACCCAGCTGCTGGGTAGCATCGTACCCTGCCCGTTGGGTAGACTCCTACCCATTCGCTGGGTACGATCGTACTTCTTCGCTGGGTACAACTCTACCCATTCGTTGGGTACAAAATAGACCACGAACAATCGCAAGGATTACTCAAACGATGGCTCGACCCTGATCCCGCCGTCGCGGGTACCGTTGCGCACGTTGACGTCGCTACTGGAGAAGAGCAAGTTGTACGCGCGGTAGCTGTTCCCCGGGACAGCACTTGACGACCAATAGTAGCCGTTAATACCAACGACGTTCAGCTGACCAAAGGCGTAGCCACCCAAGGCGGGCAGGTAGAAGTATTTGTTTGCATCAGCTGCGGAAGGAAGAGTCCGAGAAACGGACCAGCTGTCTCCATTGCTATTTATACGCCAATCAGTACCGTCGACAGCGGTGTTACTGTTGTAACCGCTTATGTATGCATTCTTCTTAAACCACATACCACCTTTATATAAATGACCCATAGTAGTCCATAATTCATCTGCGTCCCAACGAGGATCGCCGTACTTTGCGTACCACGTCATCTCGTTTACGTTGGGGAGAGTTGAGCAACTCTGAGTAGCATCGAAGCGACCTGAACCGCTACTCTCGTGATAGTAACGATGCTTAGGGTCGCTACTACTCTGGGGGAAGTTTGATGAACTGTTACCAATAAGGGTTGGCTGGCCTGTGTTTCCTGGTAAGTGCTTTGTCCATTCATAACCTTTCCAGTATTGTTCCTGTGCATCCCACATGTAGTAATGGTCGCCGTCGTAATTTTTAACTTGTAGGTCTGCTTCCATGTTGACGTATTCATTCTTTGCAAAAGTATGGGAAGGTATGATCTTAGTAATAGTTCCCTCTACGTGTGTTGCAACATCCTTTACCCAGTAGCGGATTCTTAAAGTGTGTGTACCTGGCTTGATAACCATGTAAGCACCATTGGTTGTTAAGCTAGCAGAAGTGTTTGTCAAAGGGAAACCATTTGCATAAGCACCACTACCAATGGTTTCAAGCACAATCTGCTTTCCGTTACCTGTACCTGTTAATGCGCCTGCACCAGTATCTGCAGTTGGATCAAGTGTATAGGTAGATGTAGATGCGATATCATTATCTGATGTTACCTCTATCTTAGTGAGATAGCAATACTTTAGTACATCATTGCTTGTATAAGGCTTAAAAACAAGGTAAGCAGCCTTGTGGTCGAGTGCGAACTCAAATTCGTGGCTTGTAGCATTGCGTGTTGCCTTGGCTATACCGCAATCGCCTGATGCGCCAAAGTGAGCGGTGGTGTTAGGCTCTGTTTGTTTCTGCTTATTGGAGATAGTTACTTTATCTTGACTACCATTCTTGCCTGGATAATAAACATCGTATGAAGATTTGGCGGTGTACTTACCAGGCATTAAGAACTTGAAAGAGGCAGTCTTGCCCGTTGGCGAGTTGCTACTTTGCTTCCAATTGCCGCTATCATCCTTTACCCAAATCTTATCGCCTGCTTCCCAATAGAATGTACCATCTGCCTCCATGGTTGTGCGTGTTGCAGGTTCGCCAGTGCTGAATGCGGTTAACCCTTTATCGTCAGTTGTAGTTTTGCCGTTCTGTGCTAAATCATCATTTGCACAAGAGGCAAGGGCTAATGTTAAACCACACACGACAGCAAAAGATGCTAGTCGTGTGATGAATGAATGTCGTTTCATTGTTTTCTTCATTTTTACTTTTTTCTCTTTGTTAATAACTCTCTGTTAGTTTTCCCAAGCGGAAAAATCGTCTTCGTTCTCATTGTCAGCTCCCTGCCATGCTGGTGCTTGCTTAGCACTGCTGATGGTTCCGCCTGGGTTTGCCGGGTTATGCTGACCATTAAATGGAGACCCCGCCATTAAATTTGTGGTTTCGTTTACTTGAATTATCATGCAACTTGGTGCAGAATAATCCTTCTTTTCTTGTTTCTTTCTCATTGCTTTTTTGATTTAATTAAAAATAGTTGTTATCTACTCTCTATGTGGCTTTGTTGCTCACCTTTTATTATATACATCCTGACGAACTCATTATTTATCCTTTCTGATTGCCTGCCCCTCCCTCTCTACAGGCAGACAGCGCATTACCACTGCCTGCCCGAGAAATCAACGAGAGAAAACAAACTATTATAAGAGAATTACAATTATCTGTTACGGTAATTTCAGTGCTTAAAACGTTCTTATTTTGCTTTCTTGACAGCTCGCAAATGGGCACAAAAAAGCGAACAAAGGAAACTCCGAGAAGTCCTTTGTTTACAAGCGTTACGCCACGCTTCGCGCGCGCGTAGGATGAAAGAAAAAAAGTATGATTAAACGCTAGGTGCGCCTGTGTGTGTGTGTGTGTGTGTGTGTGTGTGTGTGTGTTAGCAAATTATTTGGATTGACCAAAGATAAAGTGCAAAAAGATGCAAAGAATCGAATAATTCTTTGCAGTACTTCGTTCACTTGATATGTCATTGCTAACTGTTTCACGGCGGCAAAGGTAAGAAGAATAAATTAACTAGCCAAATAAAAACAAAAGAAAAAGCCTCACCCCCAACCCCTCTCCGAATGGAGAGGGGAGTGAATAGTACTGTTTGCTAGGAGGATAAAACATCAATTACAGACTCCTGTCCGTATCAGGTACTGTACACAGGTTAATGGCCTTATTCACAATGTCACTCTGGGTATTCCACACTCGGAAATACTCGTTCATATCCCATATATCACGGGCTGTAAGCGCCTTTATCTGTAGCGCAATATTAGGAAGAGTAGCCTTTAATTCTGCAGCATCCTTTGGCTCAATCTTTTCTTTCTTACCCTCTGCAACGATTTCATCGAGCAACGACTGTGGTACCACATACCCCTTATTGAACGCGTCAAATGAGCTGTATTGCGCCTTTAAAGCCTGACGATTCGCATCAGCATACTTCAAATAAGCATTGATAATAATACTCTTTGCGGCTAACATACGGTGATAGCGAGTGAACTTTGTTGTATCAAGTGGGACGAAGTAATCAGGCATAATACCACCGCCACCATAGACAACTCGATGCTTGCGGATGGTGTAATACTTCAAAGAATCTGAGAATTGAATACTGTCTGGATTGGTCAACTCGCCATGCTTAAATCGTTTCTCGATATCCATTTCATAATCCTTTAGGTCGCCCTTTGTATAAGGTTTCTGAATACAACGACCGCTTGGCGTATAGTAATGGGCTATTGTCAGACGAATCATACTACCATCAGGGAGGTCGAATGGACGCTGTACGAGTCCCTTACCAAAGGTTCTACGGCCCACAACTGTTCCACGATCATTATCTTGAATAGCACCAGTAACAATCTCTGCAGCCGAAGCCGAGAGTTCGTTTACCAATACATAAACCTTCGCATCCTGCAGTCGTCCGTTGCCAATTGCCTTAAAATTCTGGCGACGAGCGCGTCGTCCTTCGGTATAAACAATCATGTCATTGTTCTTGAGGAACTCATTTGATATCTGAACAGCCGACTGAAGATAACCGCCACCATTGTCTTGTAGGTCGAGAAGGAGGGTCTTCATACCTTTCTTTTTCAGTGAGTCAACAGCCGACATGAACTCATCATGGGTCTTCATACCGAAGCTCTCGATTCGGATATAGCCCACATTAGGACGAATCATATAAGAGGCATTGATGGTATGAACTGGTATCTTAGCACGTGTAACGACAAAGGTAAGCACCCCTTTCACGCCACGGCGTACAACACCTAACTTCACTTTCGTACCCTTCTTACCACGTAGCATCTTCATGATGTCGATACGTGCCATCTTCACACCAGCGATAGTAGAGTCGTTCACACTGATGATACGGTCGCCAGCAAGGATTCCCACCTTCTGAGATGGTCCGTTGACAACAGGCTGGATAACGACAAGTGTATCTTCAATCATATTGAACTGCACACCAATACCCTCAAAGTCGCCTTGCAGCGGTTCGTTCATCGCTTTGGTTTCCTTTGCATCGGTGTACGTAGAATGTGGATCGAGCTTCTCAAGCATACCCCTAATACCATCCTCAACTAACTTCTGCTCGTTCACAGAGTCCACATAGAAGTTCTTAATTGCCATCTCTGCCAACTGCAGTTTGCGTAAAGGAGAGTCGGAGCCCATATTACCTTTAACCTGCGCCTTACCAATAACTGGCAGCAAAGCCATCATCAATAATATTATAATTGCTTTTTTCATCATTTAGAACTTATAAATTATTTTGTTTCTTCTTATCCTTATCTTTTCTTATCAATATGATTTCACACAGAGAAACGGAGAGCACTGAGTGAAAAAGAATATACTCTTTAGGAGAGTTTTTAAACATTCACGGAGGTGCTAAA